>JAITMN010000184.1 GCA_031277355.1 Nevskiaceae bacterium
CGCTTTCGATCAGCGTCTTCAACGAACGGTGCTGCGCCGAATCGATGTCTGCCGGAACGCCGGGGGGATATTGCTTCAGCCAGATTCGATCCATCGAGACGTCCTTCAGCGTTGTAACAACGGTTGCAGATGCGGCCATACATTTTCCAGCACGCGCGGCTGGCCGGCCGCGTTGGGATGCAGACCATCGCCTTGCATCAACGCTGAATCAAGCGCCACGCCTTCGAGCAGGAAGGGCACGAGCGGCGCGCGCTTGGCCTGCGCCAGATCGGTATACATCGCAGCGAATGTTTTGGCGTATTGCGCGCCATAGTTCGGCGGAATCTGAATACCCACCAGCAGCACCGTTGCGCCGCTGGCGCGAATCGTGTCGATCATCGAATCGAGGCCCGCGCGCGCGCCGGCCACTGGCAGGCCGCGCAGGCCGTCGTTTGCGCCCAGTTCCAGTATCACCACCGCCGGGTGGTGCTGGTCCAGCGCCCGTTGCAGCCGCGCCTTGCCGCCGCTGGTGGTTTCGCCGCTGACACTGGCGTTCACCACGCGGTATCCGTAACCTTGTTCTTCGAGCCGTTTCTGCAACAACGTGACCCAGCCTTGTTCGACCCGCAAACCGTAGGCCGCGCTGAGGCTGTCGCCGTAGACCAGCAGGGTCCGCTCATTGGTGGCCGCAGCTCCTGCCGAGGCAAGCAATAGCGTGACAAGCAATATTCCGATCGATCGCAGCATCGTTCTCAAAGCCGAAAATCTGTCGAAGCAGGTTAGCAGTCCCGAAGGCCGGCTGACCATTGTCGATGCCGTATCCCTGTCCATCGCCGCCGGTGAAACGGTGGCGCTGATTGGCGCTTCGGGGGCGGGCAAGTCCACGCTGCTGGCGATTCTGGCCGGGCTTGACCTGCCTACCGCCGGCCGCGTCTGGCTCGACGGCCAAGAGCTTACCGCGATGGACGAAGATCAGCGCGCCCAACTGCGCGCCGACCGCGTGGGCTTCGTGTTTCAGGCGTTTCATCTGGTGCCCTCGCTCACCGCGCTGGAAAACGTGATGCTGCCGCTGGAACTGGCGGGGCGCGGCGATGCGCGCAGCGCCGCGAGCCGGATGCTGGAGCGCGTGGGGCTGGGCAATCGCGGCGGGCACTATCCCCGGCAGCTTTCCGGCGGCGAGCAGCAGCGTGTGGCGTTGGCGCGTGCGTCGGTCACGCGGCCGGCGGTGCTGTTTGCCGATGAGCCGACCGGCAATCTCGACACCGCCACCGGCGAGAACATCTGCCGTCTGCTGTTTGAATTGAACGCCGAATCGCGCACCACGTTGCTGCTGGTGACGCACGACCCTGCGCTGGCGTCGCGCTGCGCGCGGCGGCTGACGATGAGCGCCGGGCGATTGGTGGAAGGATGATGCGCGCGATGGCCTTGGCGCTGCGTATTCTCGGGCGCGAATGGCGCTCGGGCGATCTGGCCGTGTTGTTTCTGGCGCTGTTCGTTGCGGTGGCGTCGCTGACCGGCGTGAGTTTTCTCGTCGATCGCATCGACCGGGGCATGCAGTTGCAGGCCAATGAAGTGCTGGGCGCAGACCTGCGGCTGCAATCGCCCGATCCCATCGACACGCAATATGAAGACGAAGCGCATCGGCGCGGGTTGAGCACGGCGCGGCTATCGACCACGTTGTCGGTGGTGCTCAAGGGCGATGCCACGCAATTGGCCAACGTGGTGGCGGTCAGCGAGGGTTATCCGCTGCGCGGGCAGGTGGCTGTTGCCGAACGTCCCTTCGGGCCGTCGCAGGTCACGCGCGATGTGCCTGCGCCGGGGGAACTGTGGGGCGATTCGCGTTTGCTCGCCGCGTTGCAGGCGCAGGTGGGCGACGTGGTCACCGTGGGGGCCATCGAACTGCGCGTCGGGAATGTGTTGATTTCGCGGCCCGATCAGGGCTCGGGCTTCGTTGATCTGTCGCCCTCGCTGCTGATGAATCTGGCGGACCTTCCGGCCACCGAGTTGATTCAGCCCGGCAGCCGCGTACGCAATTCCGTGCTGTTTGCCGGTGATGCGGGCGTCATCGCGCCGTTTGCGAAGTGGCTGGTCGAGAATCGCACGCGCGCAGAACGTCTGCGCGATATTGCCGAAGCCAGTCCGGAGGTGAACAACGCCGCGACGCGCTCGGGGCGTTTCCTGCAATTGGCGAGTCTTGCCAGCGTGCTGCTGTGCGCGGTGGCGATTGCGATGACGGCGCGGCGCTATGTGAAGCGTCATCTGGACATCGTTGCGTTGATGAAGACGCTGGGGGCATCGCAGTCCTTTGTGCTCGGGATCAGTCTCACGCAGTTGGTGTGCATTGCGCTGCTGGCGGCGTTGCTGGGCGCGTTGGCGGGGTTTCTCGTTCATCAGGGTTTGCTGAGTTTGGTGAAAGATTTGCTTGAAACCGAACTGCCGGCGGCGAGTTGGCGGCCTGCATGGTTGGGCCTGATTTCAGCGTTGTTGCTGCTCACCGGCTTTGCGTTGCCTTCGGTGTTGCAACTGGCGCGCGTGCCGGCCATTCGCATTCTGCGGCGTGATATCGGACCACCGCCGCTGGCTGCGCTCTTGGCCTTTGGTCCTGCGGCGCTGGCGGTTGCGTTGTTGATTCTGTCGGTGACGCGCGAATGGAATGTGGCGCTGGGGTTTTTGGGCGGCCTTGTCGCGCTGTCGCTGGCGCTCGCGGGCGCGGGCCTGGGGCTGGTGAAATTGGCTGCGCGCGCACGCGGCGGCGCGGGGGTGGCGTGGCGCTTTGGCATTGCCAACCTCGCGCGGCGTCGCGCGGAAAGCATCGTGCAGATCATCTCGCTGGGACTGGGGCTTTCCGCGCTGCTGCTGCTGGCGGTGATTCGCGGCGATCTGGTCGAAGATTGGCGTGCGAGTCTGCCCGACAACGCGCCCAATTTTTTCTTCGTCAACATTCCTCCGGAAGATCGTGAACCTTTCGAGCAATATCTGAATCAGGAAGGCGGGTCGCTGTCGCGGATACTGCCGATGATTCGCGGCCGCATGACGCAGATCAACGGTGTGCCGGTGGGCGATATCACGCCGCTGACGCCGCGCGGGGAAGGACACATGCAGCGCGAACAGAATCTGACCTGGGCTGCGCAGATCGGCCCGGACAACGTGATCACCGAAGGGCATTGGTTCACGGAGGATGAATTCGGTCAGCCGCTGGTGTCGGTGGCTACGGATTTTCAGGAATCCATCGGATTGAAAATCGGCGACCGTCTGCAATTTGATATCGCGGGCGAAACGGTGGATGCGACGATAGGCAGCTTTCGCCGCATTCAATGGGACAGCCTGCAACCGAATTTCTTTCTGATGTTTCCGCCGGACCTGCTGGAAGGCGCGGCGGGCACCTACATGGCTTCGGCGAATTTTCGTCCGTCGGAGCCGGCGGTGGTGGCCGAACTGGTGCGGCGCTTTCCGAGTGTGTCGATCTTCGACATGGATGATTTATTGGCGCAGATTCGCTCGCTGGTGAACAAGGGCGTGCTCGCGGTGCAGAGCGTGTTCCTGTTTACGTTGCTGGCCGGCACGGTGGTGTTGCTGGCGGCGGTGCAGTCCACGCGCGATGAGCGCCGTTACGAAAGCGCGATGCTGCGCACGCTCGGGGCAAAGCGCGGCACCGTGCTGGCCGGCGTGTTGATAGAATTCGCGTTGCTGGGTTTGATCGCAGGGTTGCTGGCCGCAGCAACGGCTTCGATCGGCGGCTATGTGATTGCGCTGCGTCTGCTCGACGTGCCCTACACGCCAAACCCGGCGCTGTGGGCGGCGGGTGTGGTTGTGGGCGTGGTGCTGGTTTGTGCGGCGGGTTGGCTTGCCACGCGCAGCGCGCTATCGCGGCCGCCGCTCGATACGCTGCGTCACGGTTAACGCCCCAGCTCATCCAATGCGCGGCGCGCCTCTTCAGCGCCTTCAAATGGCGTGTTGCTCGCCAGCGCCGTTTCAAGACTCAATTTGGCTCCCGCGCGGTCGCCACTGCGCAGTTGCGCCATGCCCAGGTGGTAGTGAATGGCCGGCGATTGCGGAGATTTTTCCCCCGCCTTGCGCAGCGGCGTCAGCGCTTCGGAAAAATCCCCATTGTGATATCTGACCCAGCCCAGCGTGTCGAGCATCGCGGGCACTTCGCTGCCCACCAGCAATTGCGCAACCTGCGTCGCGCGCGCCAGACCGGTTTTGTTCTGGCGGTGCGTGACCAGCAGCATCGCCAGATTGTTCGCCACGGCCAGCGCGCGCGGATGACGCTCCAGCGCGCTTTCGTAGGTGGAGATCGCCTCATCGATCTGCCCCTGCTTCTCTTGCACCGACGCCAGCGAGGCGTAAAGCTCCAGCGCGCCGGCGGTCTGGTCAATGCCCTTGCGCAGCGCCGCCACGGCTTCATCCGGCTGCTTCATCGCCATCAGCGCATTGGCCTTGTTGCGGTAGGGTTGCCAGCCATCGGGTTGCGCGGCAATGGCGGCATCGAAGGCGCGCACCGCCACCGGGATTTGGCCTTGCGCCATTTGCACTTCGCCCAGCAGATTGTGCGCCCTGGCCAGTTTGGGCTCCTTGCCGATCACGGTTTCGATGCGCGCGATGGCGCGCGCCGGCTGCTTCTGCGCCACGTCTACGCGCGTCAGCGCGGCCAACGCATCGGAAGGATCATCGCTGACGCTCAGCGCGTACTCATATTCATTCGTGGCCTGAGGCAGATCACGCTGCTGCTCGGCCAGCGCGCCCAGCAACAGCGCGCCATGGGGCAGATTCGGATACCGGTTTTTCAGATCGCTGGCCGCCTTGCGCGCGCCGACCAGATCACCTGTCGCGGCCAGCACGCGCACCAAGCCGTTCCAGGCCTGTAGATCGTCTGGTGCGTCGAGAACCAACTGTTGCAGCACCGGCAAGGCTTCACTGGCGCGTCCCGCCGATCCCAGCAACGAGGCCAGTTCGAAGCGGTTTTGCACATCCGAAGGATTGGCCTGCACCGCACCGCGCAGCACTTCTTCGGCCAGCGCCAGATTCCCCTCCTGCACGTGCGCTCGCGCCAGCGTGCGCATGATCGAGGTGGCGCCCGGCTGATCGCGCAGCACCGCGCGCAGGTCGGTGATGGCGTCGGTCGTCTGGCCCTGCGTCAACTCGATGCCCGCCCGCAGAATCAAGGCGTCGTTGTCGCGCGCGTTGGCCGACAGCACCTGCTCTATCAGCGTCTGCGCTTGGGCGTATTGCTCGCGGCGCACCAGCATCGTGGCCAGACGATTGCGAGCCATCAGCCCCTTGGGCGCAGTGCCTTCGGAGGCTATCAAGGTCTGATAAATCGCTTCGGCCCTGGCGGTCAGGCCGGCGGACTCCAGCAATTGACCCTGCGCCACCCGCAGATCGGCATTCGCCGGGTCCGCATCCACGAACTTTTGCATTTCATCGATCGCGGCCGTGACGTCTTTGCGGTTCTCGCCGATCAGCGTCACCAGCATCGTCTTGGCTTCGACGCTGTCGGGATTGGCGGCCACCGCCTGCTGCAAGGCTTGTTCGGCGGCCTGCGGGTTTTGATTCAGCAGATACAGATGCGAGAGGCGTTGCCAGTTCGCCAGAATTTCGCTGTGCGCGTTGACGAGGTCGGTCAGGCGCTTCACCGCGTCGTCCCTCCGGCCGGCCTGTTGCAGCAAGTCGGCCAGAAGCACCGGCAGATCGGTGCTGCCGGGTATTTGCTCCAAGCCCTTTTCCAGCGTCGCGATGGCCTCATCGCTGCGGCCCTGCCGGGTGTATTGCGCGGCCAGGAAGGCCACGGCCAGTTCATCGGCCGGCGCGGCGTTCACCGCTGCTTCGGCATCTTGCATGGCGCCGGCCGTGTCGCCTTCCACTGCGCGCAGACCACCGCGTATCGTCAGCAATTGCGCGTTGTCCGGGGCCTGGAGCAGGCCCGGTTCGATCACTTCCCGGGCCCTGTCTCGCAGACCGCCCAACAGGTAGATGCGGCCCAGCGCGCTGCGTGCCGTCAACAATTCGGGATCGGCTTCCAGCGCCGCCTGATAGTTGGACACGGCATCGCGAATCCGGCCCTGTTTCTCCGCGATCAACGCAACCAGATAGCGGGCCTGCGCGTTGTTCGGGTCGATTTGCAGCGCGTTGCTCAGTTCCACTCGCGCCTTGTCGAGGTCGTTTTGCGCCAGATAGGTTTCCCCGCGTTCGAGAAAGCGCGTCTTGCGGCCCTCCGTGCCGCTGCACGCCGCAAGCCCCGCTGCGCAGACCAGGCTCAATGCAAAAAGACGTAGATTATTCATGCTCCGACACCGCCATCCCCATCCCTATCCCCGTCAAAACGCAGTGGTCAGACCGCGTACCGCCACGATCAGCAGCGCCGCCATCGCCGCACTGCCCAGCACCGGGCGCCAGCGATGCAGATGATTGATCACCACCTCGCAACCGTAGAACAGCACGATGGGAAAGGTGACTATCTGCAAGGCAGAGCCACTGGCAAACCCACCCCCTCCGATCAATCCCAGCGCCAGCAGCACAATTAGCGCATAAGCGATCAGGTAGTCGGTAGGTGTCGCATTAAAGCGACCCTTCGAGAAGAAGCGCACGAAAACGCCCAGCATCGCCGCCAGCGTGAGGATGGCCGCCGAAAAACCCTTCATCGGCATCGCGTCGGGACTGGCCGGGTAGGTGATGAACAGATAAGTGGCGATCACGGCGGTGCCGTAGGCAATCAGGCGCAGCATGAACACGTTCCAACTGCGCTGCCAGAGTATCGTCACCACCGCCAACGCCAGCGCGATGCAGGCCGTAACGCCAAAATCCCGAGGCACATCGCCGCTGCGCAGCACCGCAAAGAGCATGATGCCGCATACCATCACGGCGATGGCCCAGCAGAACAGTTCGTGCCATCGGGCTTCTCGCAAAGTTCGCGCCGCGTTCTGTTCGGCCGACAGCGCCCTGGGCTGCACCGCAGGCTCCGGCGCGGCGCGCCAGTTCTTGCGCTCGGCGAGCATCAGGCATCCGAACAGCCCGAGAATCGCGATGAAGTAGACGCCGATCACCACCAGATCGGGCGCATAGCGCAATGGCACCGCGCTGACCACCAGCAACGCCTGGAAGGAATAGATCAGCACCACTGCCTTGAAATGCGTGAACCCCAGATCAAGCAGCCGGTGATGAACGTGATTGCGCGTGGCCTTGAACCAGTTCATGCCGCCACTGGCGCGGCGATAGAGCACCACCAGAATGTCGGCGATGGGCAGGCCCAGCAACAGCAGCGGCAATGCCGCGCTGGCCGCGCTGTTGGCCTTCTGCATCAGGTAGACGATGATCAGCGACAGGGAAAAGCCCAGCGCCTGACTGCCGGCGTCGCCCATGAACACGCGCGCCGGGTGCGTGTTGTAGCACAGAAAACCGATGATGCCGCCGATCACCGTCAACGCCAGTTCCACCACCAGGTTGGCGTTGACCAGATAGCCGAGGAAGGCCACGGCGATGAGACTGAGCAGGGTTTCCCCGGCGGCAAGCCCATCGAGTCCATCGGAATGATTGATGGCGTTGATCACGCCCACCATCGCGATGCTGGTGAGTATCTTGCCCGCCAGTGGGCTGAGCACGGCCTCATCGAAAAACGGCAGCCGCGTCACATACAGATCGCCCCAGAAAACCACGAGCCCGACGGCCAGGAATTGCCCAACGAATTTGGGCCAATGACTGATCTGCTTGGCGTCGTCCCAGGCGCCAAACGCGAACAACACGAGGATGCCGAGCGCGAACGACAGATGCAGCCGATCCGCATCGCGCAGCAATGCCACCGCGACCAGACATCCGGCGACGATGCCCCAGCCGCCGACCCGGGGCACCGGCGTTTTATGCACCTTGCGCGGATCGGGCGCATCGACCATGCCCATCCACGGCGCCAGACGCGATGCCAGCGGTATCACCAGCATGCTGGCGATGGCGGAAATCACCAACAGAAAGAAGGGTTGCATCAGCGTCTGCTTCCCTGTTGATCAGTCCGGCACGAATTGGGTAAGCAGCGGCGCCACATACCCGGAAAACTGCATCAGGCGCGCGTCGGCCTGTTTGATGTCCTCGCCATCGGTCAGTGGGGTGACCAGGCGCACCAGTGCGCCGTCGGAGCGGTGCTGCCGCAGTGAATCAAGCAGCAGATACCACTTCACCACATATTCGCTGGTGATGTTGCGGCTGCGCTCCTTGAACCAGTAGTACACCAATTGACGCTGATCGCCCTGTTGGATGATGGCGCGGTTGACCTTCACCGATGCGCGGCCCGCCGAGGCGGGCAGTGGCACTTCGCGCGGCGCGAACTCGCTGATGCGCCAGCCGCCGCCCGGCAGGCATGAGGAGGGCGAATGCGCCGAGGCATTGGAACGCTGCGAAGCGTAGTAGGCGACGTAAAAATTCACCGGCGGTTCGCCTGCCGAAACGTAGTCGGCCAGGATGTAGTCATCGAGCATCAAGGTGCTGAGCACGTCGTTTTCCAGCGCCTCGCGGTGTCCCCTCCAGGCGCCCAGTTCCAGCGGAAAGGCCGAGAACCACGACCGCTCGGGCTTGATCTCCTGCTGATAGGGCAGCGCCAGCGCGCTCACGGCAGCCGCGCCCAGCGCGACAACGCCGACGATCAGCGGTGCGTGTACAGTGCGATAGCCCACCGGCGTTGCTGCGGTGCGTGATGCCGGCCAGTCAATCGCCAGAATATCGCGCAGCGAACGCTTGTCGCCGGTCAACCGCACCAACACCCAGATTTCGATCAGCAGCACGACCAGGCAAGCCATGAAGATCACCCAGCCTTCGAAGTCGTGCAGAAAGCCTTCGGCTTGGGCGATGCCGTAACGATCCACCAGCAGGCCGATCACACCGATGCGAAAGCTGTTCATCAGAATCGTCACC
>JAITMN010000185.1 GCA_031277355.1 Nevskiaceae bacterium
GCGATATTGCACCCATCCGGTCGTGCCCCGGCGTCCACCGGAAAGCTCTCCGGTGGATTGCACCGCTGCCTGAAACGACGGATCGGTAAAGGCATGGTTTTCATAGGCGGCGGCGGGAAGCGAAGCGGCTTGCGTTGCCGTGGCGATCAGCAACGCGCCGCCCATCAGCAGCGCGGTGAGCCTCAAGCGCGCCACAGCGCGGGCCACGTCCACGGCAGCAACAGACGCGACTGCATGCGAAACAGCGGCGGCACGAATATCGCGTTGCTCAGATAAGAAAGGCAGAAGAAGGAAATCACGCCAGCCAGCGCCGCGCCCTGGGCGCCAAGAGAAGGGATCAACAAGAAACCGAGCCCGATATTGGCGACCGCGCCCACTACGTTCTTGTACAGCTTCGCCGGTCCGTGGTTGTGCAACACTATCCATATGTTTTCAATCACGCTGAGGAACACGAATACTATCGACCAACTGTGGATTCGCAATACGCCGCCGGCTTGTGCATAGCGCTCGCCCAGCAAAAGCCGCACGAGCAGATCAGCTCCCACCGACACGGTCAATGCGATGACCACACCCAGGACGATGATACCCCAGAGCAGGCGCTCGAACATGCGCTGGAATCGGGCGGGATTTTCATTCAAGAGACGCGAAAACACCGGCAGCAACGTCACGGAAGCGCTGGTGGAAAGCACATAGAAGCCTTCAGTGATCGGCAGCACCGCCCCATACAACCCGTTCTGCTCGGCGCTGGACAGTTGCGGCAACAGCACCTGCGCCACGCGCAGACAGACCAGCGTGGCGATACCGGCCAGCAAAAAAGGCAGGCTGTCGCGCAGCAGGCTCACGGCCTGGACGCGCGAGAAGGACAGCCTGCTCGACGTGGCGTGTGCGCGAAACGCGATCAGCATCGCGATGGCGAATACCAGGCTCTCCACGACGACCATCGCGCCGAATGCCAACAGACTGGCCGACAGCAGAATCAGCGCAACGCGCGCGGCAGAGCAGATCAGCAAGGCGCCGAGACGGGATGTGACCGTCAAGCGGCTGTTCAACGTGCTGCGGTACCAATAATCGAAAGTCTCCGCCGATTGGAACACCAATGACAGCAACACGATGCAGGTCAGCAGGCGCGCATCCACATCGATTCGCAGCAGCGTCATCGCCACGACGCTGCCCAGGCTCACGATGACCAGCGATGCGGCAATGCGCAACCACAGCGCGGTGCCGAGAATGACGCCAGCCTGATCGGGCGCGCGCGCGATGTCGCGCACCGCGATGCCCTCCAGCCCCAGCGAACAGACGATGCCGAGAATCGCCGTGAAGGCCATCGCGAAACCCAGATTGCCGTACTGCGCCGGCCCGAAGTAGCGGGCGATCCAGACGGTGACCACCAGGCCAACGACAATGCGTATGCCGCGCTCCATCACCAGCCAGCCCATGTTCGAGCCGATGCGCCGAACCAACGGCTTGGCAAGCAGATGCTTCAGCGGCATCAACACCTGACGCATGGCCCGATGCTCACGCGACCGAAGGACTGCGGCGCAAAGCGCTGACCTGTCGCAGCGTGGCGAGCAGACTGTCGCAGGCGGCCTCGATCTGAAAGTGCTGCTCGAAGCAGCGCCGCGCGCGAACGCGCATCTGCCGGCGCGCAGGTTCATCCATGGTCAGCCATCGGGTCAGCAGATCGCGCGCGCCATCGAGCGTGTCGGGGGCGATGAGCCCGGCCTCATCGCCGTGAATTTCACGCCAGATGTTCACCTTGTCGGATATCAACACCGGCAATCCGCAGGACAGCGCCTCGGCCACCGCGATGCCAAAGTTCTCCTGATGTGAAGGCAATATGAACGCTTCGGCGCGATGGAAAGCGCCCCATTTGACATCTCCGCGCAACATTCCGGTCCACGTGACACGGCCGGGCATCAGGCTTTCAGCACGGCGCATCAGTTGCGGCTGCTCACCGCCGGTGTCCGGACCGGCCAGCACCAGATGCAGTCGCGGATCGCGTTGCGCCGCTTCACTGAAGGCATCGATCAGCAGATCGACGCCTTTCTTCGGATGAATACGGCTCAGATACAGCAGCAATCGTTTGTCGCGCAGCGCCGGATATTGCGCATCGAACAGCTCGCGCTGCACAGCGGCATTGCCCTGCACTCCGGGCGTGCCAAAAGCCACGACGGCCTCGTTGGCGCGATACAACCAGAAACTCTGACGAGCCTGACGCCGCTCTTCTTCGCAGGTGAACAGCACCGCGCTGGCATCGCGCAATACGCGATACTCACCCCACGGCCAGTACAACCATTTCTTCAAATGCTTCAGCGGATATTCCCGCCGGAACCACGGGTCGAGCATGCCATGGGGATAGACCACATAAGGCACGCCCGTGCCCCGCAGCGCCGCGCGCGTGGCAAAACCGTGGTACTGCCAAAGCCCATGCACCACCACCGCGTCGAAGCGCCGGGCATTGGCGCGCAACCACTGCGTGAAGCGTGGCGCATAACGGTAAACGCCCAGACGGCCCGGCCCGCCGTCGTACACGGGACAGTCGAAGGATTGCGCCCACCCGGAACCCGGCGCATCGAGCGTGGCGATCTCGACCTCGTGCCCACGCCGCAGCGCGCCGGCGGACAAGCGCCGCATGGCCTCCACCGGCCCGCCTCGCGCCGGATCAAGTGAATCGATTACATCCAGATAACGCATCGTCCAGATTCTTCCATTTCAGATTCGCAACAAGTCTCCGGTAACATAGCCATGTTATCGGTCAGCTCGGCGACGAACCGGGGTGCGGTTTGGTTTTGTTTTGCGCAAAGCGGCGCGTGATGATCGTCGCACTGAATTTCGCGCCGGAATTGACGGGCATTGGCAAGTACGTTGGCGAGATGACCGAGTACTTGACCTCGTCCGGTTTCGATGTGCGCGTGATCACGGCTCCGCCATACTACCCGGAATGGCGGGTCGGCGAAGGCTACTCCGCCACCGCATGGCGCAAGGAATGTCGCCATGCGGCAACAGTCTTTCGATGTCCGCTGTATGTGCCCAAGCGCCGCAGCGGCCTGCATCGCATCGTGCATCTGGCCTCCTTCGCGCTATCGAGCCTGCCGGTGATTTTCTGGCAGGCAATCCGTTGGCGGCCCGAAGTGATCTGGGTGGTCGAACCCACGCTGGGCTATGTGCCCGCCAGTTGGCTTGCCGGACGGCTCGTGCGCGCGCGGCTATGGCTGCACGTGCAAGACTTCGAAGTCGACGCCGCCTTTGGCCTTGGACTGGTGCGCTCGGGATTTGCGCGCCGCATCGCGCAGGCCGTCGAATCGTGGCTGATGCGCCGCTTTGATCGCGTGACCTCCATCTCCGGCAGCATGGTGGCGCGACTGGCCTCCAAGCGCGTGCCTGCCCACAAACTGGGTGAGTTGCCCAATTGGGTGGATGTGCAGCGCATCCGTCCCGTATCGCGCGAGAATCCGTTGCGCGCCGAACTGGGCATACCCGCTGATCGTCTCGTATTGCTCTATTCGGGCAACATGGGCGAGAAGCAGGGATTGGAAATGATCGTGGAGGCCGCGCGAAGCTTGGCCGACCACGCTTCGCTGTTGTTTTTGATGTGCGGGGAAGGCGTCGCGCGCGCGCGCATCGAAAAACTCGCCGCCGGCTTGCCGAACATGCGCTTCATGCCCTTGCAACCGCTTGAACGGCTCAACGAACTGTTGTCATTGAGCGACATCCACTTGCTGCCACAACGCGCCGGTATCGAAGATCTGGTGCTGCCGTCAAAATTGACGGGTATTCTGGCAAGCGCCCGCCCGGTGGTGGCGGCTGCGCCGGCCGATTCGGATCTGGCGCAGGCGGCGGCGGCGGGTGGACTCGTGGTTGCTCCGGGAGACGCAAACGCCTTCGCTGCCGCATTGAAAACGCTTTGTGCCGACGCCACGCTGCGCGAACGATTGGGTGCGCAGGGGCGCGCTTACGCAGTGGCGCGTTGGGACAGACAAACCGTGCTGGGAAAATTTTGCGAAGACCTGAATGCAGTGATGTGATGAATGCGGCAGACACCATCGCGATGAAACCTGCGCACGAATACGCCATCTCGCGTGTGCAATGGGCATGGCTCGGCGTGGCGCTGGCGGTATTGCTGGTGATGTTCTGGAGCACCTTTCAAGTGATCTGGCAGCACTGGCACCGCGAGGAATACAGCCACGGCTTTCTCGTGCCGCTCATCAGCCTGTTGCTCATCTGGCAGAAACGCCGTCAGTTGCAGCAACTCCCGTTCACCGGCAGTTGGGTGGGCGTGGCATTGGCGCTGGGCGGAGTCGGCCTGTATTTCGTCAGTCATTACGGCGGACTTGCGCTGATCGACGCCTATGCCTTGGTGATCGTGATCGCGGGCCTGATTCTCGCGGTGATGGGTTGGAAGGCGTTTGCCGTGATACTGCCCGCCGTGGCGTTGTTGTTCCTGATGGTTCCGCTGCCCACGTTCTTCTTCAACAAGCTCTCCTCGTTCCTGCAATTGATTTCCTCGCAATTGGGCGTGGCGGTGATTCGCGCCTTCGATATCAGCGTGTTCCTGCAAGGCAATGTGATCGATCTGGGCAGCTACAAATTGCAGGTGGTGGAAGCTTGCAGCGGCCTGCGCTACCTGTTTCCGCTGCTGACGCTGGGCATCATCATCGCCTGCGTGGTGCGCCTGCCGTTGTGGATCAAGACCGTGGTGGTGCTGTCCACGATCCCGGTGACGATTCTGATGAACAGCTTTCGCATCGGCGTCATCGGCCTGCTGGTCGACCGTTACGGCATCGCGCAGGCCGAAGGCTTTTTGCACGACTTCGAGGGCTGGGCGATCTTCATGGCCTGCTTTGCCGTGCTGATGATCGAAATCTGGGCGCTGGTGCGATTCACCGGCGACAAGCGCTCACTGCGCGACATTCTGGCGATCGATTGGCCCGCCGCGCGCCCCGCAACGGCGAGGGTGGATCATCGCGCGATGCACGCGCCGCTGATCGCCGGCGTTGCCGCCGTAACACTGGGCAGCCTCGGCGCGCTGACGCTGCCCTATCAGCAGGAAATCAAGCCGGAGCGAACCTGGTTCTCGGCCTTTCCGCTGGAGCTGGGCGCCTGGAGAGGGCACCGCGAGGCGCTGGAAAACGACGTGCTCAGCACCTTGATGCTCGATGACTACATCCTGGCCGACTACGTTTCGGCAGGCGAACCGCCGGTGAATTTTTACGTCGCCTACTACGCTT
>JAITMN010000220.1 GCA_031277355.1 Nevskiaceae bacterium
TTCTGGGAGCGTTCGATGCTGGTGCGTCCGCGCGACCGCGACGTGGTGTGCCACGCCAGCGCCTGGCAGATGGACGCCAGCGAAGATGTGCGCGTGAAGGCTTGTCTGCTGCCCAATGAGGAAGACCTTTCGACCATCTATCATGAGTTGGGCCATATCTATTACGACATGGCCTACAAGGATCAGCCCTATCTGTTCCAGAGCGGCGCGCACGATGGCTTTCACGAAGCCATTGGCGACACGATTGTGCTGTCGATGACGCCTTCGTATCTGGCCAGCGTGGGCCTGGCGAAGAACGCAGCGCCCTCGCGCGAAGCAACGATCAACGAACAGATGCGCATGGCCGCCGACAAGATTGCCTTCCTGCCCTTCGGCAAATTGATCGACCAGTGGCGCTGGCAGGTGTTTTCCGGGCAAGTGCAACCGCAGGACTACAACAAGGCGTGGTGGACGCTGCGCCAACACTATCAGGGCATCGCGCCGCCCACGCCGCGCGATGAAACCGAGTTTGATCCGGGCGCGAAGTACCATGTGCCGGGCAACACGCCTTACACGCGATACTTTTTATCCTACGTCCTGCAGTTCCAGTTCCACCGCGCACTGTGCGCGGCGGCCGGATTCAACGGCCCACTGCATGAATGTTCCGTGGCGGGCAACAGCGAAGCGGGCAAGCGTTTCTGGGCGATGCTGCAAGAGGGTTCAAGTCAGCCCTGGCCCGATACGCTCGCAAAGCTCACGGGCACGCGGGAGATGGACGCCAGCGCCATCATCGAATACTTCGCACCGCTGAAGACCTGGCTCGACGAGCAGAACGCGGGGCAGCAATGCGGCTGGGAAGGGGCTTAGCGACGCGGCCCGTAATGCGGCTCCGGCTGCCCCTGTTCCAACGCTCCCAAGTCCGGCGCGCGGCCCGCAAAGCCGTCGGTGAGATTGGGCATCGCAACACCGGCATCCACGGCCTTTGATTTTGCCTTCAACCGGAAGTCGATATCGCCGAGCGGATAGACCCGCTGCGGATCAGCCTCATCCACCACCGGCAACTTCTCGAACGTGCCCGCGTCGATCGTGATGCTGTGCTTGTCCTGCCCGCCGTTGCCGCGCCGATAAGCCGCCAGCGTGTCGAAGGGGCGGGCCATCGGCTGCACCTTGTAGTCGCGCACCACATCAAACGGCGGAGAATTCCACAGGAAAGCCTGCGGATTCTTCGCGCCGCCAAAGCCGTTGTAATCCGACGTGGAGTAGTTGGTGAACGTGGACACGCCAAACGTGGCCCCCGCCGTCGTGCCATGCGACAGGAACAGATTGTTCCTGAAATGCACATTGGAAGCCTGACCGGTGTTGTTGTTCTCCGAAATATAGGTGTTGTTGTAGCTCAGGATGCCCGTGGGCGTGATGCTGAACTTCATCGAACCGCCCACGGCGGTAAAGGCCACATTGCGATAGAAGTAGATCGGCCCGCCGAAGATCGTCTGCGCGCTGAACGCGCCGGCCACGGCATTCAAACAGCGATTGCGAAACACACGAATGTTGCGCGCGCCGCCATCGCCCTCGATGCAGTTGTCCGACATGTTCTGGAAGTCGTTGTTGTGAAAGTCGATCGACAGCGGCATGCGATCCGGCGTGCCATGAGGTGCATCGTCCGGATCGCCATAGGTCGATACGTCGATGCCGTCATGCCAGTTCGCCACATGGTTGTAGGCCACCACATGACCCTGCCCATACACCTTCACCGCAAACTCCGAACCGCCGGGACCGGTGAGCTTTTCCGGATAGCCCGGCAGATTCTGCCAGCGCGCGCCATTCCAGCCCATCAGCTTGTCGGCCGGATGACGGCCGATGAACACATTGTCGGCGATGTAGTAGTCCTTCGATCCGGACCACTCGTTGTGCACGCCGCGCGACACATCTTCGATGCGCGAATTGCGCAGCGTGAAGCCATTGGAACCCACGATGCGCTTCAGGCCGGTGAGGAAGGCCACATCGGTATTGCGCACCGTGATGCCATCGAAGTAGTTGTAGTCCGCGCCCAGCAGATTGAACAGCACCGCGTTGCCGCCACCGTCGAAGATCACCTCGCCATCGCCGGCGGCCTTGATGACAATGGGCTTGTCGGGCGTGCCATCCACGGTGAGGTAGTAAGTGCCATCCACCTGCGTTCCATAGCGTGCCTCGGTGCCACCCTCGCCTTCGCGGCCATCGCCATACATCTGCGGGTTGTCTTTATACACACCCGCATGCACGAGAATCGTGTCGCCGGGCTGCACACGCGGCGGCGAGGCGATGTTCCAATCCGCGTGACGCGCCTCCATGTAATAGGCCGCCCACAAACCCGTGAAGGCCGGTTGCTGCTTCTGCCCCTGATAGTTCCACGGATACACATGATAGACATTGCCGCCGGTGGCAGGCTTGGGCTCCGAGCGCGTGCGAAACGACGCGGTGTTCTCGGTGCGGCCGCTGACGCCATCCGGATCGCTGAGCATCAATCGAACTTCGTAGTCCGTGCCCGGTTCCAAATTGAGGAGGCTGCCCGAAAACATGTTCGGCACTTTGTATTGCAGCACCGGCCGCGCCAGCATCGTTCCCGAACGCCGCTCCAACGGGTCGCCCCCGCCGGGAAAGGCGTTCACATCCTCGTTTTGCAGGCGCAGCAACGGCTGCGCGGGCCGCCAGTCCGTCTCGCCCTTGCGCCGATAAGACAACTGCACCGACGCATTGCGGTTTTCATCGCCGTCGATGACCCAATCAAATCCGGCCGATTCCAGCGTGGGCCGTTCCACCGAAAACTCACCCGAAGTGGTTGCCACCTGCGCAACGGCGGGAACGGCGCCCAGAACCAGCAACAGCGTCGATATGTTTTTCATGTTTTTGTCCTCAAGACGGAAAGCGCACGGCTTCGTGCATCGTACAAGGCTAGCGATGCTCAGACAAAGGCGCGGCCATCCACCGCGCCACCAACGCCTGCGCGGCGGTCAATGCCGCCGCGTCATCAAAGGCAATGCCCAGCGTCTTGCGCCGCCCGCTCGCGCCAGACAGCAACTGCACCTGCGCCCTGGCAACGCCAAAGGCGCGCGCCGCCCATTCGATCAGCGCGGCGTTGGCGCGGCCATCCACGGGCGGGGCGGCCAGACGCACGCGCAGCGCTTCGCCATGTGCGCCCACCGCTTCGGTAACACGCGCGCCCGGCGTGGCATGGATCGACAGTTTCAACACCTGCGGCATCGCGGATGAACCAGCGCCGTTACTGCGACTTGCCCGCTTCAGATGCCAGCCCCGCACGCAGCGCTTCGATGTTCACGCGCCTGACGTAGCGTGGGATGTTGAACCAGATCGAGTGAAAACCATAACCGCCGTCCCTGAGTTCACTCAGCGCCTGCTCCGGCGTCCACCCCTGCTCGATGATGCGGTACATCGCCGACACCACGCCGGTGCGATCCGCACCATGCTGGCAATGAATCAGCACTGGGCCGTCCTTGCGCGCGCTTTCGATGGCGCGCAATGCGGCGACGATCTGATCGTCGCGAATGCTCCACGTGTCCATCGGAATACGAACCAGCTTCACATCCGGAAAATTGAGCCGGCCTTCATCCGGATGCTTGGCGCGAAAACTGATGATGGTGCGAATACCCAATTGCTTCATCAGTTCGGCATCGCCCTGATTGGGCTGCGCGGCGCGATAGAAGCCCGGCTCGATGCGGTAAAGATTGCGACTGACGTCCACGGGCGTAGCCCACTGCGCCGGACGCGCCGCCACTTCGCTTTGCGCTGTGCCCACAGGCGCGGCGGCGGGCTGCGCCGAATCGGCAGCCAGCGCAACACCCAGCAATAAAACCACCAGCACCGGTTTCATGTTCCATTCACTCCAATTGATCCAGCACAATCTTGAGCACGTCACGCGCAGCCTGCGGGCGGCCCAACGCCGCCGCACGGCGGCGCATCGCATCGAGCGTATCCGGCTCGGTCAACAAACGGCGCACCCGCCACACCAGCGCGATCTCATCCAATGCCTGCAACGCAGCGCCCTGCTCCAGCAGATAGTAGGCATTGTGCTCTTCCTGTCCGGGGATCGGATTATTGACGATCATCGGCACGCTCAGCGCCAGACACTCCGAAGTGCTCAGGCCCCCGGGCTTCGTGATAACAAAACTGGCGCAGGCCATCAACGCATGCACCTGATCGGTGAATCCTTGCGGGAACAACCGGCCCGGATGTTGCGCGGCCAACGCCTGCAACGCCTGCAAACTGCGCTCATTGCGACCGGCCAGCGCCACCAGTTGAAAATCCTGCTCGATGGCCAGCAACGTGCGCGCAACGTCTTCCAACCCACCCACACCCGCACCGCCGCCCATCAACAACACCGTGCGGCGCGCAGGGTCCAAACCAAATTGCCGGTGCACGGCCGCCACGTCGATGGCCTCGCCAAACGCCGGCATGATTGGAATGCCGGTGCAATGCACCTGCGTCGGCGGCTCGATCAACAGCCGCATGCGCTCGGCGATTTCCTCATTGGCCGCAAAGTAGCCCTGCATATGCGGCATCACCCACATGCGATGCAGGTCAAAGTCCGTCACCTGCACCCACACCGGCAGATGCATGCGCCCACGCTGAATCTGATGCATCAGCAGTTCGGCGGGCAGGAAGTGCGTGCAGATCACCGCATCGGGAGCAAACTCGCGCACCGCGCGCAG
>JAITMN010000246.1 GCA_031277355.1 Nevskiaceae bacterium
TGTTCGGCTTCGATCAGCGCGAGTTTGGCTTCGGGAGTGGCGTCACCGACGAAATCATCCACGCCCACTTCGGCGGCGATGGCGCGCGCGGTCAGCGGATTGTCGCCGGTGGCCATCACGGTGCGGATATTCAGCGCGCGCAGACGGGCGAGGCGTTCGCGCACACCGGCCTTGAGCACGTCCTTCAAGTGGATGACGCCCAGCACCTGACCACTGCCATCACGCCGGCGCACCGCAACCACCAGCGGTGTGCCGCCCGCGTTGGAAATGGGCACGGTCACGCGCTGCACGGCGCGCACAACCTCTTGCGGCGGATCATTGCCCGTCTGTTTCAGCCACGCCAGCACGGAGGACTCCGCACCCTTGCGAATCTGCACGCCATCGGGAAGGTCCACGCCCGACAACCGCGTCTGCGCCGAAAAGGGGATGACGCGAGCCGTGCCGCTGCGCAGGTCATCGGCCAACGGCCCGAGACGGTGCGCCAGTTCCACCGTGGAGACGCCTTCGACAGTGGCGTCGTCGATGGAGGCTTGCACCGCCGCGCGCATCAGCGCCGGCATCGGCGTATCGCCAACGGGAATCAGCGCGGCGGCGCGGCGATCACCCAGCGTGACGGTGCCGGTCTTGTCGAACAGCACCGTGTTGATGTCGCCCGCCGTCTCGAACGCCTTGGCGGAAGTCACCACCACTTTGGAGCGCATCAGGCGGTACATGCTCGCGATGCCGGTCACCGACAGCAGCGCCGCGATCTCCGTGGGGATCAGTGTGGCCACCAGCACCGCCAGAATCGGCACGCTGACCATCGGGGCTACCGGCGAGACCACCGCATTGAGCGTCAGCGCGATGAAGAGAAACGACAGCGTGAAACTCGCCAGCAGCGCGGTCAGCGCCAATTCGTTGGGAGATTTTTGCCGCCGCGCACCCTGCGCCAGTTCGATCATCCGGTCCACCCGTGTATCGCCCAGCGGCACCATCACGCGGGCGACGAGACGATCGGAGATCACGCGCGTACCTGCGGTCAATCCCGCGCGCTCACCGCCGGGCTCGCGGATCACCGGTGCGGATTCGCCGGTGATCGCCGACTCATCCACCGCCGCCACACCGCTGATTACTTCGGCATCCACGGGCACCGTCTCGCCTGCGCCGATCACGATGATGTCATCGCGGCGCAGATCAGCCGAACCGACCTTCTGCGTATCAGCCAGCCTGGCTTCGGCGTCGCGCCGGTAGTCGTAGCGCAGCACGCGACAGGCCGTGGTCGCGATGCCGCCGCTGCGCAGCGCCGCGCTCTGCGCGCGCCCGCGGCCTTCGGCAAGCGCCTCAGCGATGTTGGCCACATACAGCGTCAACCACATCCACACCGCGATGTTCCAGTGAAACGAAGCCGGCAGTTCACCGCCGCCCGACATCGGCGTGGTTCCCGTGGCCGATTCCCAGATCGCCCACGCGGTACACAGCACCGCGCACACCTCGACGATCATCAGCACCGGATTGCGCCATTGCACACGCGGATCGCATTTGCGCACGGCATCCCACAGCACCTCGCCCACTTTCATCGCACCAGCCCTTCGGCCAGCGGTCCGGCCATCAGGTAGGGCAGAAACATCGGCAGAGCGATGAACAGCACCAGCACCACGACGAAGACGATGAACTGCATTCCATCCAGCGGCAGACGGCCGCTCGACGGCGCGGTTCGATCCTGCTGCGCGAATGATCCGGCCAGACACAGCACCAGTGTGATGGGCAGCAAGCGTCCGAGCAGGATCAGAATGCCCAGCGTGACGTTCAGCCACGGCGTATCCGCCGACAACCCCGCGAAGGCCGAACCATTGTTGGCCGCTGCCGAGACGAAGGCGTACATCACTTCGGTCAGACCATGCGGACCGGCGTTGTGCATCGCTTCCAGCATTTCGGCATGAATCGCCGGTATCGCAAAACTCAAGGCCAGCGCGCAGATGGCAATCACCGGCAGCACGAGGATGAACGTGGAGACGAGCTTCATCTCCCGAGGTCCGATGCGCTTGCCCAGATACACCGGCGAGCGGCCCAGCAACAGCGCCACCAGAAACGCCGCGATGATGACGTACACCGTCATCGCATAGATACCCGCGCCAGCCCCGCCCGGAGACACCTCGCCGGCCATCATGTTCAGCAGCAACACCATGCCGCCCAGCGCGGTGAATGAATCGTGCATCGAATTGACGGCCCCGCCCGTGGTGCCGGTGGTTGCTGCGCCAAAGGTGGTGGAGCCGACGATGCCGAAACGCTGCTCCTTGCCCTCCATCGCAGCGCCGGCCAGTTCCGGCGCGCTGCCCCACCCGGCCAGTTCAAATGCGGTGAGACTGATGAACACCAGCAGGAAGATCGACACGAACGCCCACAGCAGCACGCGCCCGGCGCGCTGATCGGCCACCATCGTGCCGAAGGTGCGCGGCAAACAAAAAGGAATGAGGATCAGCAGCAGCGTCTGGAACAGATTGGCCCACGCCGTGGGGTTCGACAAGGGATGCGCCGAGTTCGCGTTGAAGAAACCCCCGCCGTTGGTGCCCAGCAGTTTGATGGCTTCCTGCGAAGCCACGGGACCACCGGGGATGGACTGCGCGCCACCGGCAATCGTCGTGACATCGGTGAAGCCGGAAAGATTCTGCACCACGCCCGAAGCAACGAAGATCACCGCTGCGATGAGCGACAAGGGCAGCAGGATGCGCAGCGTCGAGCGCGTGACATCCACCCAGAAATTGCCGATCACGCCCGTGGCGCGCGCGGCCAGTCCGCGGATCAGCGCCACGGCAACGGCCATGCTCACCGCCGCCGACAGAAACATCTGCACCGCAAGCCCCAGCGCCTGCACTGCATAGCCCACGGTCGTTTCGGGCGAGAACGCCTGCCAGTTCGTGTTACCGACGAAGCTGGCGGCGGTGTTGAAGGCCAGGTCCGGCGGCAATGCGGGCAAACCCAAGCTGTAGGGCAGCCATTGCTGCAATCGTTGCAGGCCGTAGAGCACGGCAAAACCGGCGAGCGTGAACAGCAGCAGCGCGCGCAGGTAGACCCGCCAGCTTTGCTGTTCGTCCGGGTCTGCGCCGATGATCTTGTACAACAGCCGCTCGATGCGCAGATGCGTGGCAGCGGTGTATACGCGAGCCATGTAATCGCCCAACGGCCGGTACAGCAACGCGATGATGAGGACGAGGACGGCCAGTTGCAGCGCCGCCAGCGTAAATCCGTTCACGTCAGAATTTCTCCGGGCGCAGCAGCACGACGAGCATGTAGCCGATGGCCACCACGCAGGCGATGACTCCCAATGCATTGAGCAGGTCTTGCATCGTTCTCACTTGCGCCAGAACGCCCTCGAAAACAGCACGAGGAACGTGAACAACTCGATGCGGCCGAGAAACATCGCCAGTGAGCAAATCCACGTCTGCGCGTTGCTCAGCGAGGCGTAGTTCGAGGTCGGGCCGATCACGCCCATGCCGGGGCCGAGGTTGTTGATGTTGACTATCGCCGCCGTCAGCGCGGAGAGCAAATCCATGTTCGTGGCCAGCAGCGACAGCACCAGCACGACGATGGTGAGAAAATACACCGAGATGAACGCCAGCACCGAATAGGCCACGCGGTCGGGCACGGCCTGACCGCCGATCTTCAGCGGCGCCACGGCCTGCGGATGGACCAGCAGGAACATCTCGCGAAAGCATTGCTTGATCAGCACCAGCGCGCGAAATTGCTTGATGCCGCCGCCGGTGGAACCGGTGCTGCAGGTGACGCAACCCAGAAAGAGCATCCACATCGGCGCAAACAGCGGCCAGTGGGAGTAGTCGTCGATGGAGTATCCGGTGGTGGTGATCATCGACACCGTCGTGAATGACACCTTGCGCAGCGTCGCGCCGAAGCCGTCATAGATTCCGGCGTGATACACCACTGCGGTGAGCAGTACGATGCTGAACAGTATCCAGATCACCACGCCGCGCGCTTCGGGGTCGCGTTTGTAGGCCGTGGGATCGCCGCGCCGCAACGCGACGAAGTGCGTGGCGAAGTTGATCGCCGACACGATCAGGAAAAACATCACCACCAGTTCGATGGCGAGCGAATTGAAATGACTGAGGTTGTCGTTCCAGGTGGAAAGGCCCGCCAGCGCCATCGTCGAGAAGCTGTGGCAGATCGCATCGAAGGGGCTCATGCCCGCAAGCCACAGCGCCAGCGAGCACACCGCAGTGAGGCCGGCGTAGATCAGCCACATCGCCTTGGCTGTTTCGGTGATGCGCGGCGTGAGCCGGGCGTCCTTCACGGCCGCCGGCATTTCGGCGCGGTACATCTGCATGCCGCCGACGCCGAGCAAGGGCAGGATTGCAACCGCGAGCACGATGATGCCCATGCCGCCCAGCCACACCAGCGTGCAACGCCACATGTTCACGGACTTGGGCAGATGGTCGAGGTCATTGATGACGGTGGAGCCGGTGGTGGTGAGCCCCGCCACGGCTTCAAAGTAGGCTTTGGTCAGCGACAGATGCGGCTCGCCGACGATATACGGCACGGCGGCGACGCTGATCGCAATGATCCAGCCCAGCACCACCAGCAGGTAACCGTCGCGCGGTTTCAGCTCAGCGCGAAAGTGGCGCGTGACGAGAAACATCGCGCTGCCCAGCACCAGCGTGGCCGCCGCGCTGAGGCCGAAAATTTGCAACTCCGCCATTTCGTGGTAGATCAGCGCAGTGACCATCGGCAATGCGTAAGCGACGGTGAAGATCGCCAGCAATCCGCCCAGAACATTGATTACCGCCAGAAGGGAGCGCATCGGATGTGCATCGGTATCGTCAGGGTGAGTGGAACAACCGTTGCACCGCGTCGATCTGCCGGCGGTCGGTGAGAAAGACGATCACATGATCTTCGGCCTCGATGCGCGTGTCGTGGTGCGCGATGATCACTTTTTCATTGCGCACCAGCGTGACGACGCGAGCGCCGAAGGGCAGGTTCAGCTCCTCGATGCGCCGACCCACCACGCGCGAGCGCTCTTCGGGACCATGCACGACGGTTTCAAGCGCTTCGGCCGAGCCCAATCGCAGCGAGTGAACGCGCACCACATCGCCGCGCCGCACATGCGCCAGCAATGAACCCATGGTGATGGTCTGCGGCGAGATCGCGATGTCGATGCTGCGGTTTTCCATCAACTCGCCGTAGGAGGGGCGATTGACCAGCGCCATCACGCGGCGCGTGCCCAGCCGCTTGGCGAGCATCGCCGACAGCACATTGGCTTCTTCGGAGTTCGTGACGCCGACGAACACATCGGTGGAGTCGATGTTCTCCTCGATCAGCAGCGCTTCGTCCTGCGCATCGCCATGCAGCACGATGGTGTTTTCCAGTTGTTCGGCGGCGCGGCGTGCGCGGCGCGGATCGCGCTCGATCAGCTTGACCTGATAATCCTTTTCCAGACGGCGGGCCAGACGCTGACCGATGTTGCCGCCGCCGGCGATCACCACCTTGCGCACGCGATCTTCATCGCGTTGCAGTTCGCTCATCACGCGGCGGATGTAGTCGCGGGCGGCGATGAAGAAGATTTCATCGCCCTCCTGCACCACGGTGTCGCCTTCCAGATCAATGGGACGGCTGGCGCGATAGATCGCGGCGATGCGCGCATCGGCATTGGGCATGTGATCGCGCAATGTGCGCAATTGCTGGCCCACCAAGAGGCCGCCCCTGCGCGCCAGCATGCCCACCAGACGCACGCGGCCATCGGCAAAATCCACCACCTGAAACGTGCCGGGGTTGTGGACCAATCGTTCGATATGTTCGGTGACCAGTTGTTCGGGGCTGATCCACGCATCCACCGCCAGCGCGCCTTCGGCAAAGAGCCTGGGATGCAGCGTGTATTCGGGCGCACGGATGCGGGCGATTTTCTTCGGCGTGTGGAATAGTGTCTGCGCGATGCGGCAGGCCACCATGTTCACTTCATCGGAGCTGGTGAGCGCCACGAGGATGTCGGTGTCGGCAACGCCGGCGGCTTCGAGCACCGAAGGAAACGCCGCGTTGCCGGTGACGGTGCGCACGTCGATGCGGCCTTGCAGATCGCGCAGCAACTCCTCGTTGATATCCACGACCGTGACTTCATTGGCCGCTTCATGCGCCAACTGATAGGCCACGCTATGACCCACCTGCCCCGCGCCGAGTATCAGCACCTTCACTTCACGATCTCCAGATTCGCATAGGCCAGCATCAGCCACTTGGACCCCTGACGCTCGAAGTTTACCTGCACTCGGGCCTGCGGGCCGTTGCCCTCGATGCTCAGCACCACGCCATCGCCGAAACGCGGGTGACGCACGCGCGCGCCCAGACGGATGCCGGGCGCGGCGGTTTCCGGCGGCGGCTCGCGAAAGCGCGCAATGCCCACGGCCGGCCGCGCCACCTTCACGCGCGGGCGGATTTCCTCGACCAATTCGGCCGGCAGTTCTTCGATGAAACGCGAAGGCGCGCCGAAGTTGTCCATGCCGTGCAACCGCCGTTGTTCGGCGTAGCTCACATAGAGTTGGCGCATCGCGCGGGTGATGCCCACATAGCAAAGACGGCGTTCTTCTTCGAGTCCTTCCAGATCATCGAGCGAACGCTGATGCGGGAACAGTCCTTCTTCCATGCCGGTGAGGAACACCAGCGGAAATTCCAGTCCCTTGGCGGTGTGCAGCGTCATCATCTGCACGCAGTCTTCCCAGTCTTCGGCCTGACCTTCGCCCGATTCCAGCGCCGCATGCGCAAGAAACGCCTCCAGCGGCGGCAGGTTCTCGCCATCGGCGCCCGGACTGATCGCATCGGCATCAAAGCCGCGCGCCGCGCTGACCAGTTCTGCCAGGTTCTCGATGCGCGCTTCGCCGCGATCCTGTTTGTCCTTGCGATAGTGTTCGATCAGCCCGGTGTTCTGGATCACATGGTCGATCTGCTCATGCAGCGGCAGACCCTTCGTGTCGGCGTCCAGACGTTCGATCAATTGCAGGAACGCGGGCAGATTGCCGGTGTTGGCGCGACAGGCCGCACTCCACATCGACTCATTGTGCATGCGCGCCTCGGCGCGCAGCGTTTCCAGCGACTTGGCGCCGATGCCGCGCGTGGGCAGATTCACCACGCGCTCGAAGGAAGGATCATCGTTGCGATTGGAAATGAGCCGCAGATACGCCAGCGCATCCTTGATTTCGGCGCGCTCGTAGAATCGCAGACCGCCATATACGCGATACGGCACGCGCGCGGAGAGAAACGCCTCTTCAAACACGCGCGACTGCGCATTGGAGCGATACAGCACCGCCACTTCGCGGCGCGCACCGCCACGGCGCGTCCAGTCGAGGATGTGATGCAGCACAAAGTCGGCCTCATCGCGCTCGTTGAACGCGGCGTACACCTTGATGAGCTCGCCCTTGTCGCCGGCGGTCCACAGGTTCTTCCCGAGACGGCCGGAGTTGTTGGCGATCAGTGCATTGGCCGCGCCGAGAATGTTGCCGGTGGAGCGATAGTTTTGCTCAAGGCGAAACATCTGCGCGCCGGGGTAATCGCGCGTGAACTGCCGCAGATTCTCCACGCGCGCGCCGCGCCAGCGGTAGATGGATTGGTCATCATCGCCCACCACGAACGGGCTGCCCTGCGCCCCTGCCATCAATCGCGTCCACGCATATTGAATCGCGTTGGTGTCCTGGAACTCATCCACCAGCAGATGCGTGAAGCGCTCGCGGTAGTGCGCCAGCAGCGAGGCGTTGTCGCGCAGCAGTTCAAACGCGCGCAGCAGCAGTTCGGCGAAGTCCACGCTGCCATTGCGGCGGCAGGTGTCTTCATACTCGGCGTACAACTTCGCGAGCATCTGCTGCGAAGGGTCATTGCCCGGCTTCACACTGCCGGGGCGCAGCCCCTCGTCCTTGAGCTTGTTGATCCAGTACTGCACATCGCGCGGCACATAGCGCGTTTCATCCAGTTGCTGCGCGCGGATGATCTTCTTGATGAGGCGCTGCTGATCTTCGCTGTCGAGAATCTGAAAGCCCGGCGGCAATCCGGCCAGCGCGTGATGCAGCCGCAGCAGCCGGTGCGCGATGCCGTGAAAGGTGCCCACCCACATCGCATTGCCCGGCGTACCCAAGAGCGATGCAATGCGATGACGCATCTCCGCCGCGGCCTTGTTCGTGAACGTGACCGCCAGCACGTTGTAAGGCGAGGCGTCGAGCGCGGCCACCGCCCATGCGATGCGATGCGTCAGTACGCGAGTCTTGCCGCTGCCTGCGCCCGCGAGCACCAGCGTGGGCGCAAGCGGTGCGGTAACAGCGGCGCGTTGCTCATCGTTGAGCGGATTCAGGATCGGGGATAGGTCCATCGGTCTTTCAGGCAGGGCGCTTCAGATAACTCTCGGCAAAGCGCAGCAGTTCGGTGGCAAGCACCAGAATCACCGGGCCGGCGATGAAACCCAGCAGGCCAAAGGTGGCCACGCCGCCGATGACGCCGAGAAACACCAGCAGCGTGGGCACGGGGGTGTAACGGGAAATGATCAAGGGCCGGATGAAATTATCCGACAGCGAAATGACGCCGCCCCATGCGAGCAGGAAAATGCCCATGCCGAAGTGTCCCGAAGCGATCAGATACAGCACGCCCGGCACCCACACCAGCGCCGCGCCGCCAAAGGGCAGCAGCGCCGAGACGGTGGCGATGACGCCGAACACCACCGGCCCGCTCAATCCGGTGATGGCAAAGCCGATGCCCACCAGCGAGCCTTGCACCGTTGCGGTGAGGCCGCAGCCATACACCACCGCGCGGGTGACCTTGCCCAGCCGCGCGAACAATTCCTGTCCGTGCGGGGCTTCCAGCGGCAGCAGCGAAGACAGCCGCGCAAACCACGAGCCGCCATCGCGCACCGCGAAGAACAGCACGAACAGCATCAAAAAGAATTTCAGCGTCGTGCTGGCGATGTTCAGCGCCACCTTGCCGCTGATGCCGGCGATGGTTCCGGCCCAGCTTTGCAGGCTCTGACGCAGATAGCGGCGCAGGTCCGCCAATTGCAGGTCGGTGTGCTCGGTGAACCACTGGAATATCCACGCCGTATGCGGATGCTGCTGCACGTCGAGCCAGCTTTCCGGGTTCATCAGCGCGGGGTTCTGTTGCATCGCGCGGGCCATCTGCCCCACCTGTCCGGCGAAAGCCGAACCCAGTATCACCGCCGGCACCACGAGCGCGATCGGCGTCAGCGCGGTGAGCACGGCGGCCGATGCATTGGGATGATTGCCCAATTTCCTGGTCAACCGTTCGTGTACGGGTTGCAGCAGAAAACCCAGCATGATGGCCCACGCAATCGGCATCGCCATCGGCAGCAGGATCAGCACCACCACCACCACCACCACCAGCAGGATGGCGATGATGGACAAGCGGCGCAGCGCGCGAACGTCGTCGTGATGGATCATCGGGAAGCGCCGTCTACCATTTGTTGCGCAGTTGGCGCAGGCAGACAAACACCTGACGCGCAGTGGGTTCGGCAGGCAGTTCCGTAAAGCAGCGGCGCAGATTTTCCACCACCTCCGGATTCTGCAAGCGAAAGAAGGTGTTGATGCGCTGCTCATCGGCCAGCGTCGTCACCGGCATCGCCAGCGCCTCGCGGCCTTGAATCTGGCTGCGCAATTGCGCAGCGGCTTCGTTGTCCGGTTCACGATCCAGCGTAAAGCCCAGATTGTTCAGCAGATAATCGTGACCCGGAAAAATGCGCGTGTTCTCGGGCAGATGCGCCAGCCGGTTCACGAAGGTTTCATACAGACGATCCGGGTCGCCGCCATTGTGGCAGTTGCCCGCACCGGCGTTGAATAGTGTGTCCCCCGAAAACAGCGCCGGTTGATCGGCATGCGCGAACAGACACACATGCGACAGCGTGTGCCCCGGCGTATCAAGACACTCCATTTCCACCGACTTGCCAACGCTGATCACATCGCCATCCTTGAGCTTGCGATCCACATTGCCGATGGTGGCCGCCGCATTGGCATGCGCCATCACCGTTGCGCCCGTAAGCGCGCGCAAGGCTTCATTGCCCGCGCAGTGGTCGTGATGATGATGCGTGTTCAGAATCTGCGTGATGGTCCAGCCGTGTTCGCGTGCGATGCGCGCCACCAGGTCAGCGTCCCACGGATCGATGGCCAGCGCATCGCCGGTCTCCGCGCACACCACCAAGTAGTGATAATTGCGCAGCGGCGTGTTGGGCCAAAGACGTTCGACGATCATTTCGCCAGCCGCGTGCGTTCCTGCGCGATCAGAAAAGCGATCAATTGCTGGATGCCTTCCCAGGAGCCTACCGCCGCCGAGTTCACCAGATAGCGGCCATTGACCACCAGCGAAGGCGTACCGGGAACACGCGCGTTTTTCACGTAGTCGTCCTGCGCCTTGACCTGCGCGTCGATTTCCGCCGAACGCGCGGTGGCGAGAAAGTCTGCGGCCGATACCTTGGAGTGCTTGGCGTAGAACGCGGCGGCGTCTTCGATGGTCGGCAGCGGTTGGCGCAGACGACCGGAGGTTGGATCAACCAGCGGAAATTCGCCCGTCTTCCAGATGGCGTCGAAGAACGCCTCGTGATTGGGCTCGGCGATGCCGAGTTTGCGCGCGGTGAGCCAGGCGCGCTGAAACATCGGCCAGCCTTCGGAGGGCACGAACGAAGCATGCACCAGCGTGAAGGCCACATCCGGCGGCAGGCTCTTTTGCAATTGGCTCATGGCCGTCAGGCCCTGATAGCAGTACGGGCAGCCATAGGAAAACACTTCGGTTACTTCGATCTTCCCCGCCGGCGCCATGCCGCTCGATACCGCTGGGGAGATCAGCGCGTAGTCCTTGCCTTCCTGCCAGCGCCATTGCGCCTGAGCAGCCAGCGGCAACAGCAACACGCAGAACAACAACGGGCGGAGCAGTATCTTCATTACTGAAATCCCAGCGGCAGATAGTGATCGACGAGTAATGCCAGAAACAGCCACATCAGATATTGCACGGAGAACTTGAACACCTTCATCGGCAATTCCTTGCGGTCCGTGCGTTTCAGAGCCACCGCATAATAAAGGAACGCGGCGTTCAGGCACAGCGCGGCGGCCAGATAGATCAGCGCGCTCATGCCCACGATCCACGGCAGCAGCGTGACGAGCACGAGAATCACCGTGTACAGCAGCACTTGCAGGCGCGTGAACTCCACGCCATGCGTGACCGGCATCATCGGGATGTTCACCTTGGCGTAATCGTCGCGCCGCGCGATGGCCAGCGCCCAGAAATGCGGCGGCGTCCACGCGAAGATGATCAGAAACAGCAGCAGTGCATGCGGGTCGAGCGTGTTCGTGATCGCCGCCCAGCCCAGCACCGGCGGCGCAGCCCCGGCAGCCCCGCCGATCACGATGTTCTGCGGCGTGGCGCGTTTGAGCCAGAGCGTGTAGATCACCGCATAGCCGATCAGCGATGCGAAGGTGAGCCATGCCGTGAGCGGGTTGACCAGCAGCCACAGCATCAGCATCGCGATGATGCCCAGCACCGCCGCAAAGGTGAGCGCTTGGGCTTCGCTGACGCCGCCGGTAGGCAGCGGGCGCGTGCGCGTGCGCGCCATCTTGGCGTCGATGCGTTGATCCAGCACCTGATTCAGCGTGGCGGCGCAGGCGGCGGCAAGCCCGATCCCCAGATTCCCCCACAGCAATGCGGCCAGCGGCGGCAGCCCCGGCGTTGCCAGCAGCGAGCCGACCACCGACGTGAGCACGATCAACGCCACGACACGCGGCTTGGTGAGCTGGAGATACAGACGCCAGCGACCGGGTGCGGCAAGAATTTCGGTGTCGCTGCGGGACAAGGAACCTGACCGGAGGAGACTTCGGGCCGGGAAGCTTAGCAGGGAGCGCCGTCGTTGCGGCGTTCCAAGCGGGGCAGCGCTCTGGTCATTGATTTGGCAATTGACACTGCCGGGGGCAGCAACTTAGCATCGAAAAACTTTGCGGAAAAATAAGTACTTGGGGGTACCGTGAACGTCAAAAGCCTTGCCGCTGCCGCGCTGGTCTTCGGTGGATTGCTGGCCTCCGGGTCGCTGCTGGCCCACCACTCCAATGCGGCGATGTACGACGCGGACAAACGCACCGTGCTCAAGGGGCAGATCACGAAGGTGCAATGGACCAATCCCCACAGTTATCTGTATCTGGATGTCAAAGGCCCCAATGGCGAAGTGGTCAATTGGGCGCTGGAGGGTTTTCCGCCCAACACGCTGCTGCGCACGGGCTGGAAGACCAGCATGATCAAGGTCGGCGATGAGATCAGCGTCGAAGGGGCGCTGGCGCGCGATGGTTCCGGCCATCTGCTTGCCCGGGAAATCACGCTGCCGGATGCCAGCAAGCTGTACTGGGGACCGGAGCGTTAGGGGGTGCCTATGTTCACGAAGCGGCCCGAATTGATGCGATGGCCCTTGTCGATGGCGGCGCTGCTGCTGTCGGCCAGCCTGTGCGCGCAGACGCCCACGCCGATCCCGCGCACGCCCGAAGGCAAGCCGGATTTTTCCGGCGTCTGGCAGACCGGCGGCATCAGTCTCACCGGCACGCAGGCCAATGTGGTTCCCGACGCTGCGGCATCGGCCACGGCCGCGCCCATGGGTGGCCGCAACACGGCCAAGCCCACTGGTCCCTGGGCGGACCTGCCCACGCAGCCGCCCTTGCAGCCCTGGGCCGCCGAGAAGGTCAAGGGGTTGACCGCCAAGGACGACCCCACCGTGCGCTGCTTCATGCCCGGCGTGCCGCGCGCGTTCAGTCAGCCCTTCCCCTTCGAGATCGTGCAGACGCCCCAAAAGGTCGTCATTCTCTACGAGGTCTTCCATTCCTTCCGCATCATTCCCATTGATGGCCGCAAGCCCGTGGGCGAGGTGCTGCCCGGCTACATGGGCGACTCCACCGGCCATTGGGAGGGCGACACGCTGGTGGTCGTGGCCGAGAACTTCAACGGACGCATCTGGGGCCCCGGCAACATGCGCGTGACCAGCGATGCGTTTCGCGTGACCGAGCGCTACACGCAGCAGGGCGACACGATTGCTTACGAGGCCAAAATCGAAGACCCCAATGTGCTCACCGGCCCCTTCGTCCAGCGCCTGACGATGCGCCGTCCGCCGGAAACCCGCGTGGCCGAGTACGAGTGTCTGGAAGGCAACGACGACGTTCCGCATCTGGTAGGGCCGTAGCGCGCCTCACCCTCGCGCGTCCTGCGGCGTGCGGGCGCAGGCCCATGCTTCGAGATGCGCCACGCCCGCCTCGCGCAGCACGCGGGCGGCCTCACTCAAGGTGTTGCCGGTGGTGATCACATCATCCAGCAGCGCCACGCGCCGGGGCAGTGCGACGCCATCGCGCAGCCCCACGCCCGGGCGCAGCCCGAAGGCTCCGGCGACATTGGCCGTGCGCGCAGCGGCGGCAAGATCGCTCTGCGCCCGCGTGTGTCGGCGGCGTTCCAGCAGGTCGGTGCACACCCTCAGGCCCAGCCGCCGACCCAGTTGGCGCCCGATCAGTTCGCATTGATTGAAGCCGCGCTCGCGCAGCCGGCGCGGGTGCAGCGGCATCGGGATCAGGCAGGGCGGCGGGCGCAGAGGCTCTGCGCGCAACCTGCGCGCCAGCAGCATCGCCAGAACGCGGCTGGGCGCGGGGTCGAGCCGGAATTTCAGTTGCACGATCAGGCGATCCACCGGCGGGCGGAAGAGGAACAACGCCCGCACAGGCTCGCCGCTGGGCAGCGTTTCGGCGGCATCGTCGGCGGGGCAGGCGGCCTCGCAGTGCTCGCACAGGTCGAGACCCCAGACTTCATCGCCGATCTGCCCCGGTCCGCCGCAGAGCACGCAGACCGGCGGGGCGATGCGGGAGGTGAGGGCCTGGATCGCGGCTTTCATCGCGAACAGAATGAGCGCGCGCCAGACGGATGGCACGCCGCATTTCGGGTGCAAACAGGCAATAATGGCCCAACCGTAAACCTTGAAGGCGCTCCCGAGTTGACAGACTCCCCCGCGCTGCCGAACATCCGCTGCGGATCGGGCCGGCATTGGCGCTGCGCTCACCCTCCAATCTGACGTGAACCGGGAGACAAATGCGATGAACGCGGTGGTATCAAGCCCTTTTCTTCCGGTGGACGGCCTGCCGCCCGCGCAAGTGTGCCAAGACGGCCTGTGCCAACCCGCCTCGCTGCGCCCTTCCCCCGCCTCGCCGCTGCGCCACGACTGGACCCTCCCGGAAGTCGAAGCCCTCTTCGACCAGCCCTTCATGGACCTTCTCTTCCACGCCCAGCAAGTCCACCGCGCGCACCACGTCGCCAACCGCGTGCAGATGAGCACATTGCTGTCGATCAAAACCGGCGGCTGCCCCGAAGACTGCGGCTACTGCCCGCAGAGCATCCACTACGACACCGGCGTTGCCCGCGACGACATGATGCCCGTGGCCGCCGTCGTCGATGCCGCGCGCCGCGCGCAGGCCGCCGGCGCCACGCGCTTTTGCATGGGCGCGGCCTTCCGCTCGCCGAAGAAACGCGACATCGAGCGCATCGCGCAGATGATCCGCGAAGTCTCGGCGCTGGGCATCGAAACCTGCGCCACGCTCGGGATGCTCACCCCCGAGCAGGCGCATGAATTGAAAGACGCCGGCCTTGACTACTACAACCACAACGTCGACAGCTCCGAGAGCTACTACCGCAAGATCATCTCCACGCGCACCTATCAGCACCGCCTCGACACGCTCGCGGCCGTGCGCAACGCCCACCTCAAAGTGTGCAGCGGCGGCATCGTCGGCATGGGCGAAACGCGGCTGGATCGCGCCGGCATGCTGGTGACGCTGGCGAATCTGCCCGAGCATCCGCACAGCGTTCCGATCAACCAACTCGTTGCGGTGGAAGGCACGCCGCTGGCCGCCGATCATCCTGTCGTGGATGGCCTGGAATTCGTGCGCACGATTGCCGTGGCGCGCATCCTGATGCCGCAGGCGCAGGTGCGATTGTCCGCCGGCCGCGAAGCGATGTCGGAGGAATTGCAGACGCTGGCGTTTCTGGCCGGCGCGAATTCGATCTTCTACGGCGAAAAACTGCTGACCACCGGCAATCCCGACGTGGAGCGCGATCGCGCGTTGCTCGACAAACTGAAGATTCAAGCCGAGACGCAGGCGCAGACCGACGCGCGCGGCTGTTGCTGAGCGTCCCTCCCCGCACGACGCCCCATGCATCACACCCCGCAGGCAGCCAGCGATGCCTTGCGTGACCTGACGCAAGCGGGCCTGCGCCGTCAGCGCCGCATCATCGAAGCGCCCAACGATGAGCTTCGCGGCGCATCGCACAGCGCCGCCCCCGCGCATCGCATCGTGAACGGCCGCGCGCTGCTGGATTTTTGCAGCAATGACTACCTGGGTTTGTCGCGCGATCCGCGCATCGCCGAAGCCGTGGCGCAGGGCGCGCGGCGCTGGGGCGCGGGCGCGGGCGCGGCGCATCTGGTCAGCGGTCACACGCGCGAACATCACGCGCTGGAAGAAGAGCTCGCCGCGTTCACCGGCCGCCAGGCCGCGCTGCTGTTCTCCACCGGCTACATGGCCAATCTCGGCGCACTCACCGCGCTGGCGGCGCGCGGGGAAGTGATCCTCGCCGATCGCCTGAATCACGCCTCGCTGATCGACGGCGCGCAGCTTTCCGGCGCGCGGCTGCTACGCTACGCGCATGTATCGCCCGAATCCGCGCAGCAAGCGCTGCAATCGGCGGGGGACAAGGCCACCGTGCTCGTCACCGACGGCGTGTTCAGCATGGACGGCGACGTCGCCCCGCTTCCCGCGCTCGCCCGGCTCGCCGCCGCGCATCGCGCCTGGCTCATCGTCGATGACGCGCATGGCCTGGGCGTCACCGGTCCCACCGGACGCGGCAGTCTCGAAGCCTTCGGGCTCACCGCCCGCGACGCGCCGGTGCTCGTGGGCACGCTGGGCAAAGCCCTGGGCGGCTTCGGCGCTTTCCTCGCCGGCGATCATGATCTGGTGGAATGGGTGATGCAGCGCGCCCGCAGCTATCTGTTCACCACCGCGCTGCCGCCGGCCATCGCCGCAGGACTGCGCGCCGCGCTGCGAATTTGTGAGCAGGAATCCTGGCGTCGCGAACATCTGATGCAATTGGTGGCGCGTTTTCGCGCCGGCCTGCAATCGCTGAATTTACCGATGACAGACTCACTCACGCCCATCCAACCCATCGTACTGGGCGACGCGCAGCGCTGCCTCGACGCCAGCCGCGCGCTGGCCGAACGCGGCTTTCTCGTCGCCGCGATTCGCCGCCCCACCGTGCCCGCCGGCACCGAACGGCTGCGGGTCACGCTTTCTGCCGCGCACACCCCCGCCCACGTCGATGCCCTGCTCGAAGCGCTGCACGCCTGTCTGCCCATCGCTGCAAACGACCCGCGCCGATGATCTCCCCCCCGCCCATCCAGCAGCTTTACCTCGAAGCCCCCGCCCCCGGCGATCTGCCCGTGATCTGTCTGCACGGCTGGGGCATGAACCTGCGCGTATTTGATTCGATCCGCGAGGTGATGGAACACGCCGACACGAAAACCGGCGCGGTGGATTTGCCCGGTCACGGCCGCAGCCCGTGGAATTCCAAACGCCGCGAATTCGCGCAGCAATTGCAGGATGTGCTGTCGGTGCTGCCGCCGCGCTGCGTGCTGCTGGGCTGGTCGTTGGGCGGCCAGTTCGCATTGGAGATTGCCCGCGTGGCGCCGTGGCGTGTGGCGGGTCTGGTGCTGTTCGCCACGACGCCGCGCTTTGGCAAGTCGCCCGATTGGGAACACGGCCTTGATCCGCTGGCGCTGCAAGCCTTCCGCGATACCTTGAACTGGGACTGGGAACAGACGCTGGCCGATTTCGTGTGGCTGCAACTGCGCGGCAGCCGTCATGCCGAACAGGCGCAGCAACAGATTCGCGCCGCGCTGGAAAAACACGGATTGCCCAATCGCCAGGCGCTGGAGGCGGGCTTGTCGATACTGGCCGCCAACGACCTGCGCCGCCACATTCCCACGCTGACGCATCCGGCGCTGCTGCTGGCAGGTCAGAACGATCGCATCACGCCGCCCGGCGCGATGCGCTTCATGCACGAGCAGATGCCCCGCTCGCGCTACCTGCAAATAGACCGCGCCGGTCACGCGCCGTTTCTCTCGCATACCGAAGAGTGCGCGCAGCCGCTGCGCGATTTTCTCCACGATGTGGCCGAGCAGGTGCGATGACGCGCGCGCTGAACCCGCAGCAGGTCGCACGCTCCTTCGGCGCGGCCAGCGCCCGCTACGACGACGCGGCGCTGCTGCAAGCCCAGGTGCGCGACGAACTGCTGTCCCGCCTCGACGCATTGCACCCGCAGCCGGCCACCGTGCTTGATCTGGGCTGCGGCACCGGCGCGGCGGCGGCGGCGCTGAAGAAGCGCTACCCGCGTGCGCGCGTGATCGCCGCCGACATCGCCCCCGGCATGTTGGCGGTGGCGCGTCAGCGCAGCCGTTTCTGGCGGCGCTTCGAGTGCATCGAGGCCGACGCGCACCGCCTGCCGCTGCCCGTAGCCAGCGTCGATCTGATCTTCACGAACCTGATGCTGCAATGGGCCGACCCGCTGGACGCCGCGCTTGCCGAAATTGCCCGTGTGCTGCGCCCCGGCGGCCTGCTGCTGGCCAGCAGCTTCGGCCCCGAAACTCTGCAACAACTGCGCTGGGCATGGCGTGAGGCCGACGACGCAGTACATGTGAACCACTTTGTGGACATGCACGACTTCGGCAGCGCGTTGCAGCGCGCCGGCTTCACCGAGCCGGTGCTCGACGTGGACCGTCACACCCGCTTTGAGCCCGACGTGGACCGCCTGATGGCCGGCCTGAAAGCCATCGGCGCGCACAACGTGAACGCCCAGCGCCCGCGCGGGCTCACCGGCCGTCACCGCATGCAGCGGATGCGCGCCGCCTACGAACGCCTGCGCACTCCCCAGGGCCTGCCCGTGACGTGGCAGGTGGTGTATGCAGTGGCCTGGGCCCCCGCCCACGCACAGCGCGGTGAGGCGATGCCCGTGACCCCCGAAACCCGCGTCAGCCTCGCCGCGATGCAGGCCGGCCTGTCGCGCAGCGCACGCCGATGAGCGCAGGATTCCCCCGCAACGCCGACGCCAGCGCCGCCACCCTCGCCACCCTGCCCCCCGCCCTTCGCCAAAGCCTCTTCATCACCGGCACCGACACCGCCGTCGGCAAAACCTGGGCCGCCGTGCGCCTGCTGCAAGCCTGGGCCCGATCCGGCCACCGCGCCGCCGGCATGAAACCCGTCGCCGCCGGCGCAACGCTCACCCCCGAAGGTCCCCGCAACGACGATGCGCTGGCGCTGCTGGCCGCCGCCAACGTCCCCATCCCCTACGCGCTGTGCAACCCCCTCTGCCTCCCGCGCCCCACCTCCCCGCACCTGGCCGCCCGCGAAGCCGGCATCGACATCAACCTCGACCTGATCGCCCGCCCATTCCACACCATTGCCTCCCAATCCGACCTCATCGCCGTGGAAGGCGCAGGCGGCTGGCTCACCCCCCTCACCCCCACCCTCACGATGGCCGACCTCGCCATCCGCCTGAATCTGCCCATCCTGCTGGTCATCGGCATCCGCCTGGGCTGCCTGAACCACGCGCTGCTCACCGCGCAGGCCATCACCGGCACCGGCCTGAAACTCGCCGCGTGGCTCCCCACCCCCATCGACCCGCACTTCCCCGACCACGACGCCTACGTCGAAACGCTGACCCAGCGACTCCCCGCCCCCCGCGTACACCTCCCGCATTTTTGATAGCCTCCCTCCAGCATGGACAGCTCCACCCAATGCATCCGCCTGTGCCCCCGCAACGCGCTCACGCCGCGTCAGGCCCGCTCCTTCCTGCTGTTCGTCGGCAGCTCCTGTTTGGGCCTTGCCACCTTCCTGGCGCTGAAAGGCTTCTGGCCCGTGTTACCCTTCGCGGGCCTCGAAGTGGCTGCACTCTGGTTTGCGTTGACGATCAACCGTCGCCGCGAGCAACAGGTGCAAACCATTCTTGTTTCAGACGACGAAATTCGCGTTCGCAAACACGATCCGGTGCATACGGATCAAGTGTTGGTGTTCCCGCGATACTGGTCGCGGGTTAAACTGCGCCGGTCGGCGATCGCCTCGCACCCCAGCCACCTGGTCATTGAATCAGGCGGACAGTCCTGCGAAGTGGGCGAATTTCTGACAGAGGTGCAGCGGCAGGACCTGGCCGGGCGACTTCATCGGCTCGTGGGGCCGATGAGTGAAGCGCCGGTGCTGGGTCCTGCAACCGACGTGATGATTTAGGTTTTTTTCAAGGTCAAAGATGCTTCGCAAAACTGGAATCCCGAGCGCCCTTGTGGCGACCCTTGCGTTGCTGGGCGCAGCAGCGCCCGCGCATGCGGATTGGTTGCTTCTCAACATGCCTGAAGGCGTTACGACCATGTCCGGCGAAATTCGTTCGCTGCACATGAACGTGCTGCTGTGGTGCACGGCCATCGGCGTGTTCGTCTTCGGCTGGATGATCGTCTCGCTGGTGAAGTTCCGCCGCTCTCAGGGCGCGGTGCCCGACACGACGATGGTGCACAGCACGAAGGCCGAAGTCATCTGGACCATCATCCCGGTGTTCATCCTCGTGATCATGGCGGTGCCCGCCGCGCGCACGCTGATCAAACTGGAAGATGCGTCCAACAGCCAGCTGTCGATCAAGGTCACCGGCTATCAGTGGAAGTGGCAGTACGAATATCTGGACGAAGGCGTGAGCTTCTTCTCCACGCTGGATCGCGCCAGCGACGCCGCGCGTCAACTGGATTCCGGCGTCGATCCGAACTCCGTGCCCAACTACCTGCTCAGCGTCGATAACCCGCTGGTGGTGCCGGTGGGCCGCAAGGTGCACGTGCTGCTCACCTCGCAGGATGTGATCCATTCCTGGTGGGTGCCCGACTTCGCGATCAAGAAAGACGCGATCCCCGGCGTCACCAACAGCGTCTCGTTTGAAGTCAAGGCCGACAAGCCCGGCACCTACCGGGGCCAGTGCGCCGAACTGTGCGGCCGCGATCACGGCTTCATGCCCGTCGTCGTCGAGGCCAAGTTGCCCGCCGATTACGCCGCATGGCTTGCCGAGCAGAAACAGGCCGCCGCCCAGAACCTGACGGCCGCGAATTGATATTGATACAGAGACGAAACATGGCCCATTCCGAACACGCTGACCACGCCGAGCACGACCACCACGGTCCGGCTCACGGATTCATCCAACGCTGGGTGATGGCGACGAATCACAAGGACATCGGCACGATGTACTTGGTGTTCGCCGGCCTGATGTTCCTGATCGGCGGCGCGATGGCGCTCGTCATTCGCGCCGAGTTGTGGACGCCCGGCCTGCAATTCGTCGATCCGCAGTTCTTCAACTCGATGACGACGATGCACGCGCTGGTGATGATCTTCGGCGGCATGATGCCGGCGTGGACCGGCCTTGCCAACTGGATGATCCCGATGCAGGTGGGCGCGCCCGACATGGCGCTGCCGCGTCTGAACAACTTCTCCTTCTGGATTCTGCCCTTCGCCTTCCTGATGCTGCTGGCCACGCTGTTCGTGCCGGGCGGTGCGCCGGCCGGCGGCTGGACCATCTACCCGCCGCTGGTGGTGCAGGGCGGGGCGAACTTCCCGATGTCGATGTTCGCCATCCACATGATGGGTATTTCCTCCATCCTGGGCGCGATCAACGTGATCGTGACCATCATGAACATGCGCGCCCCCGGCATGACGTTGCTGCGCATGCCGATGTTCACCTGGACCTGGCTGATCACCGCGTACCTGCTGATCCTCGTGATGCCGGTGCTGGCCGGTGCGGTGACGATGGTGATCACCGACCACTACTTCGGCACCACGTTCTTCAGCGCCGCAGGCGGCGGCGACCCGGTGCTGTACCAGCACATCTTCTGGTTCTTCGGTCACCCGGAAGTTTACATTCTGATCCTGCCGGCCTTCGGCGTGGTGTCGGAAATCATCCCCACCTTCTCGCGCAAGCCGCTGTTCGGCTATGAGTCGATGGTGTACGCCTCGGCGTCCATCGGCTTTTTGTCCTTCATCGTGTGGGCGCACCACATGTTCACCGTGGGCATGCCGCTGGCCGGTCAGATGTTCTTCATGCTCACCACGATGATGATTGCGGTGCCCACCGGCGTGAAGGTGTTCAACTGGTCCACGACGATGTGGAAAGGCTCGCTCACCTTCGAGCCGCCGATGCTGTTTGCCATCGCGTTCCTGTTCCTGTTCACGATTGGCGGTTTCTCGGGCCTGATGCTGGCCATCACCCCGGCGGACTTCCAGTACCACGACAGCTACTTCGTCGTGGCGCACTTCCACTATGTGCTGGTGCCCGGCGCGCTGTTTGCCATCATCGCGGCGGTGTACTACTGGCTGCCCAAGTGGTCGGGCCACATGTACAACCAGACGCTGGCCAAGTGGCATTTCTGGCTGTCGGCGGTGTTCGTCAACGTGCTGTTCTTCCCGCAGCACTTCTTGGGCTTGGCGGGTATGCCGCGCCGCATCCCCGACTACGCCACGCAGTTTGCCGACTGGAACGCGGTGTCCTCCATCGGCGCGTTCGGCTTCGGCTTCGCGCAGTTGCTGTTCGTGTGGCTGATCATCTCCTGCGTGCGCGGCGGCGAGAAGGCTTCCGATCACGTCTGGGAAGATACGCATGGACTGGAGTGGGAGTTGTCTTCGCCCGCGCCGTATCACAGTTGGACCACGCCGCCTTCGGATGCGGTGATCCTGCGCGGCACCACGGGGCATTGAGCCGGTGCCGCAAGAGGTCATCATTTCGGAGCAGGATCAGGCCGCGCGCCGCCGCCGTGTGCGCAGCCTGACGCTTCGGCTGGTGCTGTTCGCCGTGGCGGTATACATCGCCTTCATCATCGTGTTCCTGAACAAAGGGCCATGAAGCCGATCCATCGCATGGCCGTGAATTTGGGGCTGGTGGCCGTGGGCGCGTTCGGCTTCGGCTTCGCGCTGGTGCCGCTGTACAACGTGCTGTGCGCGGTCACCGGCTATGGCGATGCGCGCGCGCTGCGGCAGATCAGCACCGCGCAGCCCACGCAGGAAGATGAAACGCGGCTGGTCACGGTGGAGTTTCTGGCGCAGTTGCCCACGGTGGGTCACTGGGAATTTCGCCCCGTGGTGCGCAGCATGCAGGTGGTGCCGGGCCGGCTGTATTCAGCCGAGTTCATCGCGCACAACCTGATGGACCGTGGCGCCACCGGGCAGGCGATTCCCAACATCGCGCCGTCGAAGGTCACCGCGTTCTTCCACAAGACCGAATGTTTCTGCTTCACGCCGCAGCACTTTGAAGCCGGCGAGCAACGGCAGATGCCGGTGCGATTTTTCGTCGATCCGGCGTTGCCCAAGTACGTCGATCGAATCACGCTTTCCTACACGTTCTACGACACCCAAGTGACATCATGAGCACGCACGCCGCAACCCACGACGAAAGCCAGTACTACGTTCCCCATTCCAGCCGATGGCCCATCATCGGTTCGATGTCGCTGTTCCTGCTGGTCGGCGGTGCGGTCGTCACGCTGAACGGCTGGGGCAGCGGCTGGTCCTTCCTGCCCGGCATCCTGGGCATCCTCACGCTGTTCTTCGGCTGGTTCCATGATGTGATCGGCGAGAACCAGAAGGGCATGTTCAACCTCGCGGTGGACCGCTCCTTCCGCATGGGCATGATGTGGTTCATCGTGTCGGAAATCTTTTTCTTCGCCGCGTTCTTCGGCGCGCTGTTCTATGCGCGGCAACTGTCGGTGCCGTGGCTGGGCGGCGAGGGCGTCAAGCCCTTCAACAAGCTGTTGCTGTGGCAGGAGTACAGCCCCACCTGGCCGACCAACGGTCCCGGCGCGGTGGGCGGTCACGCTGACGGCAGCTTTGAAACCATCCCCGCCTTCGGTCTGCCGGCCATCAACACCGCGCTGCTGCTGGCCTCAGGCGTCACGATCACGATTGCGCACCATGCGCTGCGCGCCGGTCATCGCGGAATACTGAAGATTTTCCTCGCCGCCACCTTCGTGCTGGGCTTCATCTTCGTGTACTTCCAGGGCACCGAATACCATCACGCCTACACCGAGTTGGGGCTGAAGCTCTCCACCGGCATCTACGGCTCCACGTTCTTCATGCTCACCGGCTTTCACGGCCTGCACGTGACGATAGGCGCGATCATGCTCACCGTGGTGTGGCTGCGCGTGATGAAAGGGCACTTCACGCCCGAGCGTCACTTCGCCTTTGAAGCCACCGCCTGGTACTGGCACTTCGTCGACGTGGTGTGGCTGATCCTGTTCGTGTTCGTCTACTGGATTTGATGCGGCTCAATCAAACCCAGCCGCCACGCCAGCAGCAGCAGCAGGAACAGCCCTACCGACAGGCCCACGCGCAGCGTGAGCGCGCGCACCATGCGGCGTCCGTGGTCCGGGTTGGTCGGGCTGCGCGAGAGTGAGAACAGGGCCGAGCCGAGGCTGGCGACGATGCCGATCAGCACGGCGATGATGAAGATGCGAGTCAGGTCCATCGCGCGATTATAGGAGTTCGATGCCTCTGCCGTTGCGATACCTGCCGCCGCGTTGGCCGTGGACCGTGCTGACGCTGGCGGCAATCGGCGCGTTCCTGTGGCTGGGTTCGTGGCAGTACCAGCGCGGCCTCGCGCGGGCCGAACAATGGCGTCAGTTCGACGCGCCGGGCGCGGTGCAAGAGGCCGACGCCGCGCGCATCGCCGCGCTGCCGCGCTGGTCGCGCGTGCGGGTGCAGGGGCAGTGGCAGGGGCAGCGGCACTTCCTGCTCGACAACATTTCCGAGGGCGGTGCGCCGGGCTATCAGGTGCTGACGGTGCTGCGGCTCAACGGCGGCGGGGAACTGCTGGTGAACCGGGGCTGGGTGCCGTTTTCCGGCTACCGCGACCGGCTGCCGGAGGTGACGATTGGCGGCGGGGAGGCTGTGGCCGGCGATGCGGCCAGTGGCGTGCAAACGCTCACCGGTCGCCTGGGCGCTCTGCCGGTGGGCGGCCTCGCGCTGGGCCGTCAGCCGCCCGCGCTCGACGGCCCGTGGCCCCGGCTGACCAGCTTCCCCGAACACGCTGAACTCGAAGCCGCGTGGGGCGGGGCGCTGCTGCCGCCGGTGCTGCTCTTGGACCCGGATTCGGCTGACGGGTATCTTCGGCAATGGCGTCCGCCGGGTTTGCAGCCCGCGCGGCATTTTGGCTACGCGGCGCAGTGGTGGATGTTCGCCGCTGCGGCGCTGGTGATTTATTTCGTACTGAACGTAAAGAGAATTCGATGACCCGTCCCGTTTCGCAGCGTCGCACGATGCTGCTGCTGCTCGCGCTGTTCGGCCTGCCGTTGGTGGTGTCGTTCGTTTTGTACTACGCCACCGACTGGCGTCCGCCGAACAGCAGCAATCATGGTCAGTTGTTCTCTCCGACGATTGCGCTCGATGAAGCGGCCACGCCCGGCGATGCGCTTGCGGCGCTGAAAGGCAAGTGGTCGCTGCTGGTGGTGGGCAATGGCGACTGCGGCGCGGATTGTCAGCGCAATCTGATCTTCGCGCGCCAAACGCGATTGTCCTTGAATCAGGAAATGGATCGCGTGAACCGCGTGTTTCTCGTCACCGGACAATGCTGCGATCGCGAGTATCTGAACCGCGAACATCCGGGGTTGACGCTGATCGAACCCGGCGCGACCGTCGATGTGCTGCTGCAACGCATCCCCGCGCCGGATCGCGAGCACTCGGTATTCGTCGTCGATCCGCTGGGCAATCTGGTGATGCGTTATGACTCACGCGAGGACCCCAAGGGATTTCTCACCGACATCAAGAAATTGTTGAAGTTGTCGCACATCGGTTGAGGAGCGGCCCATGATGCGTATCAAAGTGTTGCGGCGATTGGCGTTTGCCGGCCTGTTGCTGGCCTTCTGCGTCGTCGTCTTCGGCGCGTATGTGCGCCTGACCGACGCCGGCCTGGGTTGTCCCGACTGGCCCGGCTGCTATGGGCATGTCACGCCTGCGGCGGCGGCGGCGGCCAATGCCGGCACCGCCGATGCGCCGCTGCAAGTGGGCAAGGCGTGGCGCGAGATGATTCATCGCTACGCCGCCACCACGCTGGGCCTCATCATTCTGGTCATCGCATTTTTATCGCTGCTCTGGCGCAAGCGTGCACGCATGCCGTTGCCGCCGGCGTTGTCGCTGGTGGTGCTCGTGATCTTTCAGGGCTTGCTCGGCATGCTCACCGTGACCTGGCTGCTCAAACCGCTGATCGTCACCGCGCATTTGATCTTTGGTCTGATGACGCTGTCGCTGCTGTGGTGGCTGTGGCTCACGCTGCGACGCCAGTCCAATGGCCCGTGGGATGGCGTGGTTTCAGCCAAGGGCGGCGGATCGGCGGCGGCGTTGATGCGCCCGGCCTCACACGGACTGCGCACGGTCGCAACGGTTGCGCTGGTGGCGCTGGCCGTGCAGATCGTGCTCGGCGGATGGACCAGCACGAACTATGCGGCAGTGGCCTGCCCCGATTTTCCAAAGTGTCAGGGCGCGTGGTGGCCGGCGGCGAATTTCGCCAGCGCGTTCAAACCCTGGCATGGCCTTGGCATCAACTACGAAGGCGGCGTACTTGACCTGGCCTCGCGCGTGGCGATTCACTTCACGCATCGCCTGGGCGCGGTGGTGGCGACGATTGCGCTGCTGTATGCGGCCATCGTCACGCTGTTGCGGCGACCCGAATCCATCAGCCGCTGGGCCGCGATCAGCGTGCTGGCCGCGCTGTTGCTGCAATTGCTGATCGGCAGCTTCATGGTGATGCGCGGCTTTCCGCTGTGGCTTGCCACCGCGCACAACGCTGGCGCGGCGCTGCTGCTGCTGGCGACGCTGGGGCTCAATCGAGCGCTGCGACGGGCGTGATTTCCTGAAGCCGCAACGCGATGGCGATGCCCGCCAGCACGATCAATCCAAACCAGTGATTCGTGAGAAAGGCGTGAAAGCAGGCGTTGCGTTCGCGGCGGCGTATCAACCA
>JAITMN010000353.1 GCA_031277355.1 Nevskiaceae bacterium
TCACGCAGGTGGGCGACCGGCGCTTTCGCGTCGGCGCGCATGAATACTACGACTATGTGCTGGGGCGGGCTCCGTGAAGAAGAAAGCCAAGACAGGGATTGTGAAAAAGAAGACGGTGAAGGGGAACAAGCCCGCGCCGCTTTCCATCGTCGTGCTGGCCGCCGGTCAGGGCAAGCGGATGAACTCCGCGCTGCCGAAGGTGTTGCAGGACTTGGCGGGCCAGCCGCTGTTGCGGCATGTGCTCGACACCGCGCGTGCGTTGTCGCCGGCGGCGTTGTATGTGGTGATCGGGCATGGCGGCGAAGCGGTGCGCGCCGCGTTCGACGGGCAGGCGGTGAGCTGGGTATTGCAGGCCGAGCAGAAGGGCACGGGCCATGCGGTGCAACAGGCGATGCCCTCCATCCCCGACGATCATCTGGTTCTGGTGTTGTATGGCGATGTGCCGCTGCTGCGCGTGGAAACGCTGCGCGCGCTGATTGCCGAAGCCTCCGCGCGACAGGTGGCGTTGCTGACGGTGGAACTGGCCGATCCTGCCGGCTATGGCCGCGTGATCCGCGATGCGCGCGGGCGCGTGAAGAGCATTGTTGAGCAGCGCGACGCCTCGCCGCGTCAGCAGCGTGTTCGCGAAGGCAATACCGGCGTGCTGGCTGCGCCGGCGGGGTTGCTGCGCCGCTGGCTCGCGCGTCTGCGCAGCAACAATGCGCAGGGCGAGTTCTATCTCACCGACGTGATTGCAATGGCCGTGCGCGATGGACTGCATGTGGCCGCGCAGTTGGCCGGCGATGAGGCCGAAGTGCTGGGCGTGAATGACCGTCAGCAGTTGGCGCAGTTGGAAGCGGTGCTGCGTGCGCGTCGTGCGCAGGCGGCGCTGCGCGCGGGCGTGACGCTGGCCGATCCGCTGCGCTTTGATCAGCGCGGTGAACTGCAAACCGGCCGCGACGTGCGTATCGACATCAACGTGGTGCTGGAAGGGCGCGTGGAATTGGGCGATGACGTGCGCATCGGTCCCGGTTGCGTGCTGCGTGACGTGAAGCTCGGCGCGGGCACGGTGGTGCATGCGCATAGCGTGTTGGAGCAATGCGTTGTCGAAGCCGATTGCGTGATCGGTCCCTTCGCGCGTTTGCGGCCCGGCGCGCATCTGGAAACCGGCGCGCATGTGGGCAACTATGTGGAGATCAAGAATGCGACGCTGGGCGCCGGTTCCAAGGCCAATCACCTGACGTATCTGGGGGACGCCACCGTGGGCAGCGGCGTGAATGTCGGCGCGGGCACGATCACCTGCAATTACGATGGCGCGAACAAGTGGCGCACCGAAATCGGCGCGGGGGCTTTCATCGGTTCCGGGTCGATGCTGGTCGCGCCGGTGAAGATCGGCGAGGGTGCAACGATTGCCGCCGGTTCCACGATTACGAAGGAAGCCCCTGCGGGCAAGCTCACCGTGGCGCGGTCGCGGCAGGTTTCCATCGAGGACTGGCAGCGCCCGGTGAAGAATTCAAAAAGAGGTTGAACCGAGTATGTGCGGAATCGTTGGAGCGGTGGCGGGCAGGGATGTCGTACCCGTGCTGATGGAAGGGCTGCGGCGATTGGAATATCGCGGCTACGACTCGGCGGGTGTGGCGGTGGTCAATGGTTCCGGTCGCGTGTCGCGCACGCGGGCGCTGGGCAAGGTGAAGATGTTGCAGGAAGCGCTCGACGAAGCGCCGCTGCACGGAAACATCGGCATCGCGCATACGCGCTGGGCCACGCATGGCGTGCCGAGCGAACGCAACGCGCATCCGCATGTGTCGCTCGACGGGCTTGCCATCGTTCACAACGGCATCATCGAGAATCACGAAGAACTGCGCGATGAGTTGCTGAAACTCGGCTACACCTTTACTTCGGAAACCGACACCGAAGTGATCGCGCATCGTATTCACCACCACCTGGGCACGCTGGGTGATCTGTTCAAGGCGGTGCGCGCGACGGTGGCGGAACTGGAAGGCGCGTATGCGCTGGCCGTGCTCAGCCAGAGCGAGCCGGATCGGTTGATCGTGGCGCGCATCGGCTGCCCCGTGGTGATCGGCATTGGCGAGCATGAGAACTTCGTCGCCTCCGATGTGGCGGCGCTGCTGCCGGTCACGCGGCGCTTTGCGTTTCTGGACGAGGGCGACATCGCCGAAGTGCGCCGCGAGAGCGTGCGCGTGGTGGATGCGCAGGGCGACAGCGTCGAGCGGCCGGTGAAGTTGAGCGAGCTGTCGGCTGAAGCGGCGGAGAAAGGGCCGTATCCGCATTTCATGCTGAAGGAAATCCACGAGCAGGCGCGTGCGGTGGCCGATACGTTGCAGGAGCGCGTGGCGGGCGGGCGTTTGCTGGAAGCCGCGTTCGGGCACAAGGCCGCGATGCTGCTGCCGAAGGTGCGCAGCGTGCGCATCGTGGCCTGCGGCACCAGTTATCACGCCGGCATCGTGGCGCAGTATTTCATCGAACAGATTTGCCGATTGCCGTGCAGCGTGGAGATTGCCAGCGAATATCGCTATCGCAATGCGGTGGTGCCGCCGGATGCGCTGTTCGTGACGATTTCGCAGTCGGGTGAAACTGCCGATACGCTGGCGGCGCTGCGGCTTGCCAAGCAGGGCGGGTATCTGGCCACGCTCGCCATCTGCAATTCGCCGGAAAGTTCGCTGGTGCGCGAATCGGATTTGGTGATGCTGACGCGCGCCGGTCCTGAAATCGGCGTGGCTTCGACGAAGGCGTTTACCACGCAGATCGCCGCGCTGTCTTTATTGGTGATCGCACTGGCGAAGAACACCGGCAGCGACGCCGAGCGCGAACGCGGGCTGGTGACGCGGCTGATCGAACTGCCGGGCCTCATCGAAAAGACGCTGGCGATGGATGAGCCGATCCGCGAATTGGCGAAGCGTTTTGTCGACAAGCATCACGCGCTGTTTCTCGGGCGCGGCGCGCTGTATTCGATTGCGATGGAAGGGGCGCTGAAGCTGAAGGAGATTTCCTACATTCACGCCGAAGCCTACGCTGCCGGTGAACTGAAGCACGGCCCGCTGGCGCTGGTGGATGATGACATGCCGGTGATCGCGGTCGCGCCGAACAATGATCTGCTGGAGAAACTGAAGTCGAACCTGATGGAAGTGCGGGCGCGCGGCGGTGAGCTTTATGTGTTCGCCGATCCGGATTCGGGCATGGAGTCTTCCGATGGCGTTCATGTGATGATGATGCCCAAGCACGTCAGTTACTTTCAGGCGCCGATCATTTATACGGTGCCGCTGCAACTGCTGGCTTATCACGTTGCGATTCTGCGCGGCACCGACGTGGATCAGCCGCGCAACCTCGCCAAGAGTGTGACGGTGGAGTAAATGCGGCGGCCCGCTATACTCCACTGAAATTTCAGGGGGTCATGCCGGTTAACGCCGGCGGGGGTGTCGGTCGTGTCTACAGAAGAACTCAATGCAAACGTGCGCCACCCCGGAGATGTGATCCGCGGTCGGGCGATGAGCTTTGCGCAGATCGCCGTCGTGGTGCTGTGCGTGATCGTCAATACGGTGGACGGCTTCGACGTGCTGGCGATTTCCTTTGCCGCGCCGGCCATTGCGCGCGAGTGGGGGCTGGGCCCGGAGAGCGTGTGCGTTCTGCTCAGCGTTGGTCTGGCGGGTATTGGCGCAGGCGTGCTGATTTCCTCATTCATTGCCGATGCGATAGGCCGCCGGCCTGTGGTTTTGGCGGGCACCGTGCTGATTGGCACGGGCATGGCCGCTTCGGCTTTCGTCAATTCGGTGGAAACGATGGCGCTGTGCCGATTGCTGTCGGGCATGGGCATTGGCTGCATGGTCAGCACGCTGGGTACGCTGTCGATTGAATACAGCGCCGCGCGTTGGCGCACGCTGGCGGTGGCGGCGGTGGTGTTGGGCACGCCGCTGGGCGGTACGCTGGGCGGGCCGGTGGCGGTGTATCTGCTGGGCGAATATGGCTGGCGCGCGATCTTTCTGTTCGGCGCATCGCTGTCGGTGGTGTTGTTTCCGATACTGCTGATCTGGCTGCCCGAATCCATCGCTTTTCTCGCCGATCGTCAGCCGCCCAATGCGCTGGCGCGCATCAACAGCCTCGCCACGCGCTTCTCGCTGCCGGCGCTGTCGGCGTTGCCTGCGCTGGGTGAGAAGGCGGCCAGTGGCTGGCGCGATCTGACGCGCGCACCGCTGCTGAAAGTGACGCTGTGGCTGTGCAGCGCCTACTTCTGCTACATGTTTTCGTTCTACTTCATTCAGAGTTGGGCAACGAGTCTGGTGACCAAGTTCGGTTTGACCGACTCGGCGGGCATCACCACCTCCGCATTGATGAACATGGCCGGTTTGGTTGGCGGTGTGCTCACGGGTTACGTGGCTTCGCGGATGTCGTTGCCGAAGCTGCTGCGCGTGTTGATGCTGATCATGGCCGTGCTGATTGCCGTGTTTGGCTTCCTGCCCGCCAAGCTGTCCATCATCTACGCGGCGTCGCTGGCGCTGGGCTTTTTCATGTGGAGCGCTTCGGCGGCCGTCTATACCTGTTTTGCGCTGTGCTATCCGCCACGGCTGCGCGCCAGCGGCATTGGCCTTGTGGTCACGGCAGGCCGCATCGGTTCGATCATCGGGCCTTATGCGGCGGGTAGGTTGCTGGCGGAGAATATGTCCATCTCCACCGTCACGACGCTGCTGGCGGTGCCTGCGGTGATCGCGGCGTTGATGTTTGGTCTTGCCAAGCCGGACGCCACGGGTGACTGAGACCGCTTCGGAACTCGTACCCGATTGTCTGCAACGGCTCGCGCGGGAATTGCCCGGCGAGCCGGCGATCTTCTTCGTCGATGGACCGCAATGGAGCTGGTCGCAACTGCATCGCCGCGTGTGCGATCACGCGCAGGCGTTGCAGGCTTTGGGCGTGCAGCGCGATGAACCGGTGCTGAGTTGGCTGCCGAACGGACCGCTGGCGGTGCTGAATCTGTTGGCGCTGGCGCAATTGGGCGCCGTGTATGTGCCGATCAACACCGGCTATCGTGGTGAAGGGCTGGCGCATGTGATCGCCAATTCCGGCGCGCGATTGATGATTGCGCATGGCGAGTTGGTGGCGCGGCTGGAATCGGTGGACTGCGCGCGGCTGGAAACGCTGGTGATTCAGGGCGATGAGACGCCGCATTTGCCGGGCGTGCAATGCCTGCGCACGGAGGCGCTGATTGGCGATGGCTCGCAACTGCAACCGCCGGCGCGTGCGCTCGCCCCGTGGGACACGATGATGGTGATCTACACCTCCGGCACCACGGGGCCGTCGAAGGGTGTGCTGTGTTCCTTTCGTCACGCGCAGGCCGCGGCGCTGGGTTTTCGCAACGTGGGGCGAGGTGATCGCAATCTGGCGATGCTGCCGATGTTTCATGTGGGCGGCGTGTTTGGTGTGTTGTGGGCGATGTTCCACAGCGGTTCGGTGGTGATGACCACGCACTTTCGCACGCAGGATTTCTGGTCCATCGTGAAGCGCTATCGGGTCACGACAACGGGATTGCTCGGGTCGATGGTGGACTTTCTGCTCGATCAGCCGGTGATGGAGGGCGAGCGCGAACATGGGCTCACGTCGGTGCTGGTGGCGCCGTATGGTCCGGCGGGTCTGCGTTTTGCCGAGCGTTTCGCGGTGGATGTGTATACCGAGTACAACATGAGCGAATTGGCGGTGCCATTGTTCATCGGCCCGAATCCGCGCACGGTGGGCACTTGCGGCGTCGCCGCGCCGCATACTTCGCTGCGGCTGGTTGATCAGCACGACATCGAAGTGCCCGAAGGCGCGGTGGGCGAACTGCTGGTGCGGATGGATGAGCCGTGGACCATCAGTCATGGCTATCACAATGATGCCGCGGCCACCGCGCAGACCTGGCGCAATGGCTGGTTTCACACCGGCGATCTGTTTCGGCGCGATGCGGCGGGGCAGTACTTCTTCATTGATCGCGCGAAGGATTCGATTCGCCGTCGCGGTGAGAACATTTCGGCGTTTGAGGTGGAAGCCGGTTTGCGGCAGCATCCGGCCATTGCCGAAGCGGCGGTGATCGGCGTGCCTGCCGCCGTTGGCGGTGAGCAGGAGGTGATGGCGGTGATTCGTGTTGCTGCGGGCGCAATGCTTGAACCGGCGGCGTTGCTGGATTTTCTGCGGCCGTTGATTGCGCCGCACATGCTGCCGCGTTATGTGCGCGTCGTGGCCGACTTTCCGCGCACGCCGACGCAGAAGATCGAGAAGTATCGCTTGCGCGGGCAGGGCGTTACCGCCGATAGCTGGGATCGCGAGCGCGCCGGTGTGTCGGTGCGGCGCGATGTGTTGGAGCAGCGCGAATGAGCGCGGTTGCCAGTGGGCCGCTGGCGGGCTTGAAAGTGCTGGAATTCGCGGCCATCGGGCCGGTGCCGTTCTGCGGCATGTTGCTGTCGGACATGGGCGCGGATGTGCTGCGTATCGACCGCCCCGGCGCGCACTACGACCGTTACATGGTGGAGACGCGCGGCCGCCGTTCGCTTGTGCTCGACTTGAAGCAATCGCGCGATGTGGAGACGGCGTTGCGTCTGGCCTCTCGCGCGCAGGTGTTGATCGAGGGCTTGCGCCCAGGCGTGATGGAGCGATTGGGCGTGGGACCGGATCAGGCGTTGGCGCGCAATCCCAAGCTGGTTTATGGACGCATGACGGGTTGGGGTCAGCACGGCCCTTACTCGCGCTTGCCGGGGCATGACATCAACTTCATCGCCATTTCCGGCGTGCTGCATGCCATCGGCACGCCGGAGCAGCCGGTGCCGCCGGTGAATCTGGTCGGCGACTTCGGCGGCGGCGCGTTGTATCTGGCTATGGGCGTGCTGGCGGCGCTGCGTCATGTGGAGCACGGCGGCGCAGGTCAGGTGATCGATTGCGCGATGAGCGATGGTGCGGCGTCGTTGATGTCGATGCTCTATGGGCATCTGGCGCGTGGAACGTGGAAGGATGCGCGCGCCGCGAACATCATCGACGGTGCGGCGCCGTTCTATGGCGTGTATCGCTGCGCCGATGGTCAGTGGTTGGCGGTGGGTGCGATGGAGCCGCAGTTCCTGCGCGTGCTGACGCAGGCGGCCGGTCTTGCGGACGACTGGATCGATACGCAGCATGATGAGGCGCAGTGGCCCGCACGCCGCGAGCAGCTTGCGCGCGTGTTCGCCACGCGCCCGCGTGCGCAGTGGCTGGAACTGCTCGACGGCACGGAGTCCTGCGTCGTCCCGGTGAATTCGATGAGCGATGCGCCGCATCACGCACACAACGCCGCGCGTGGCACTTTCACTCCGGTGGATGGCGTGTTGCAGCCGGCGCCGGTTCCGCGTTTCAGCGCAACGCCGTCGAGGGTAAGCCACGGGCCGGTGGCGGCGAACGAAGGCGGCGAGGCGGCGTTGGCAGACTGGGGAGTGGAGCGCGTATGAACATGAAAAAACATCTTGCTCGCATGGCCATGGTTGCTGCATTGCTGATGGCAACGGCTGGCGCTTCGTTCGATGCGTTGGCGGCGGTCAGCGAGCACACGCTGCGGGTGTCGGGTATGGATGTGCGCTACAAAGTGGTGCTGCCCGATGGCTATGACGCGGCCAAGCGCTATCCGGCCATTCTGGTGTTCGGCGGTGGCCCGCAGACGATGGAGACGATCAATCGCACGCTGGAGCAGAATTTTCAGGCCGAAGCGCAGCGCCGTGGCTACATCGTCATCGCACCGGCTGCGCCGAATGGTCAGTTGTTCTTCGAGCGCGGCGAGCGTATTTTTCCGGAATTTCTCGATGCGATGCTGCGCGACTACCCGATCGAGGG
>JAITMN010000338.1 GCA_031277355.1 Nevskiaceae bacterium
GTGGACCCCAAGGCCCGCAAATTCCTGGAAGGCGAGATGGAAAAGTATTTCTTCGGCGCCGGCTCGGACAAACCCGCCGAATTCAAGGCCCCGGAGCGCTGAAGGCCGCCACTGGAATCGGGACGCGGGCCAGAACCGGCGGTTTTGGCTTGACGCCCGAAGGTCAGGCTCGGTCTAATACGCGCCCCTTTGAGGGTCTGCCCTGCCCGGGTAGCTCAGTTGGTAGAGCAGCGGACTGAAAATCCGCGTGTCGCTGGTTCGATTCCGGCCCCGGGCACCAAATCAACTCACCGGCTCATCCCTGAAACGCACTAACCCTCGGTTTTTGCGGGGTTTTTTGTGTCTGACGTATCCCGGTGCATCACGGGCCCACATTTGAATTCACGCAAGGGTGGTGGTAGTTCTGGCGGTGACTGGCCTACCGCCAACCCCGACTACCGCCATGCCAAAGCAAATCAAGCCGCTGACGCCTTCAGAAGTCATCAACGCCAAGCCCAAGGCCGCGCTGTACAAGCTGCGTGACGGCACTGGGCTGTTCCTTTTGGTGAACCCCAATGGCAGCAAGTGGTGGCAGTGGGACTATCGCTGCCCTGTGAGCGGCAAGCGCAACACGCTCAGCCTTGGCACCTTCCCCGAAGTGGGCCTCAAGAGGGCGCGCGAGAAGCGCGAGCAGGCCCGTACGCTGTTGGCCGATGGGGTGGGCCCCGCCGCGCAGAGGCGGCTGCAAAGGTCGCAGGCTTGGAGCGGGCGGCCAGCAGCCTTGACGTGGTAACCCGCGAATATCTCGCCAAGATGGTAAGCCAGCGCACTGAAGACACAGCAGATCGATCAATGGCGTGGATGGAGCGGCACGTCTTGGTGCGCAATCGCAATGATGTGTCTGAATGGGGCATCTTCCATAACGGCAAGGCTACCCTGCGGCTATGTTTTGCAGGGCGTTTCATGCTTCCTATTCTCAATGCGTGCGCCGATTTGCCACCCACAGCTTCCCTGATCAGAAGCGGAATTCACCGAAGACGCCGAATTCGTTGATCCGGGTTTTATCAGTGCCGGCAGTAGCGCCATCCTGCTCGGTGTGCTTGTACACCGGCGCGATCTTCACGCCTTTGGTGATCGGGAATTCCACGCCGACGTTGTAGTAGGTGTACGACGGATTCAATGCCGCGTCCTTGTTCAGGTTGGCTCGATCGTAGCGGGCAAACAGGTTGATGTTGGTCTGCGTGAGCGCGACATTGCCAAACGCCGAGTAACCGCCTTGCTTCACGCTCGTTGCACCAATGGACATGAACGGATTGGCGTAATCCTTGGCTTCAAACCATTCGACGCCAACGCGGAACTTGTCTTCGGTATAAGCGATGAGGGCATTGACGCGGCTGGCGGTGTTGACTTCGTTGGTGGTGGAAGCGCCGTTGGCGTAGGTGTCCTTGCCCCGCTTGCCGACATAGCCGCCAACCCCGATGTTCAGGTGTGAAAACGCCTGAAAGCCGATACGGCCTTCGAAGTCCATGCCCTTGCTGCGATTGTTGGTCCCGTTGTCCGGTGCCGACTTGTAACCACTGCCGTTGATGACGGAAGCGGAGTAACTGAATACCCCGCTGGGAACCGCACCCGAGGCGTGGATACCCCAGTCGGCTCCAATCTCCTGGCCGAGGTTGTTGGAAAGGGTTTTTTCCACCCAGCGGTAGTTGTAGATGCCTTCGGAATACAGAATCCACGGCAGATCGTCAGCGCCGAAGCGCACTTTCAACAAGGGGCTGACTTTGGCTTCGATGTACGCCTTCTTGATGTACAACTGGGAAGCGCCCGAGGTGGAGTTGTACAGGAAATCGGTCGTGAAATTCATCGCCCACATGTCGTTGAACTTGTGATCGATGCCAACATAGAACCGCTTGATGTCGAAGCTGACGCCTGTAGGGTCTATTTTCGTATTGCCGACTTTTTTGTCGACGTTGGTGATGTCGGAATACATGCGATTGCTGATCTGGGTGTTGTTGACCAGCTTCGTCAGTGCATCGACATCACTGTCGGTCTTCTTCGCATCCGGTGTGGCCCGGGCCTGAGCCTGCGTCGCGTTGTTGCCGGATTGCCTTTCGGCCTGCGCCTGCAATTGATTCAACCTCGTCTCCAACGCGGCGATTTGCGCCCTCAGTTCGGCAATATCGGCGGTCGACTGTGCGTGGGCGGCATGGGGTAAAGCCATCGCGGCAACGCCCAGGCTGGCGGCCAGGGCTGCGGCAGGCATATTGGAACGCATGAAGAATCTCCGAATCACGAACTTGTTCATAGTCAACATTCACCTTCAGTGGCACATTTCAGGGGCAATTCCGGGAATACCGAACGCCACACCGCCATCGCGCGCGACGGACACGTTGTCCGGCAAACTCTGCTCATGGGCGAGCAGCCAAGCATCCATGTCGTGACCGATATGCGTCAGCCAGGCCCGTCGCGGCGCGAGATCAGTGACGATCTCAAGCGCCGTGGTCAGATCATTGTGGTTGCGAGCAGCCGTTTGCGGTGGGTGGCTGCAATCCAGCGCGAGGTCGAATTTCCTGCTTCTCAGGAATTCCCGCGCTTCCTGCGGCAAGCCCAGCGTATCGGTCAGGTACGCAAAGCCGGGACCGTGCATATCTTCGATGAAGTAGCCGAATGTCAGCTTGGAATGAATGAGCGGCAATGGCGTCAATCGCAGTTCACCAAGCGAAAACGGGACGAATTTTTCCAATGCCACGAAATTCAAAATGCCGCGATTTTTGTACAGATCGGCGCAGCCATCGGGATCGGGTGGAGAAAATACGCTGATCGGTGCGCCCATTCCCCAGCGCAGATGAAACAACCCTTGCACATGATCGGCATGGAAATGCGTCAGCACGATGGCCGTCAGACTACCCGGCGGAAAACGCTCGGCGAGATCCGTCAACCCGGCGTCCAGCAACACGCGCGTGTTGCCGGACTCGACCAACGCAGAACACGGGCCGCGCCGCAATGCAGGGACGTTGCGCGCCCTGGCGCAAGCCGCGCAATCGCAACCATACAGCGGCACGCCGCCCGAATCGCCCGTACCCAGAAAAGCTACTTGCACGTTCGCCATGCCTTTTTCCGGGTCGCGCAAAGCAATGCCACCAAGCGGTCTCCCGCTTCGGTCAGTGTGCCGTTGTTTTCGATGATGGCGCTGGGCTCATGTGCAGGCGTGAACTGACCGGCGCGCTCGATGCGTCGCGCGACCTGCTCGGCGGATTCGCGTCCGCGCGCAAGCAGGCGCGTGGACAGCGTTTCGGCAGACGCCGTTATCTGCACCAAAAACAATTCAGGATAGCGGCACAGCGCTTCGGGGAGGTATTCGCGCGAACCATTCACGACGATATCGCGCCCTTCCTGCAACCAGAAGTTGATTTCCCGGCCAATTCCGTAGCGAAGTCCGTGGCTGTCCCAATGCATCGCAAACAGATTGGCGCTGCGGCGCGCTTCAAATTCCGCCACGGAAAGCGCGATGTGGTTTTCGCCCTGCAATTCGACGGGGCGTGTGATATAGCGATGTGCAAACAAGATGTCGGATTGCGCTTCCAGACGCTGACGCGCATGGCGCAGCAGGCTGTCTTTGCCGGACCCGGAAGGACCGACGACATAGAGCAGGCGACCGGAAGAGGCATCAGCCATGAAAATGCGCCTCGAATACCGGTCGCCCGTTTGAGAACACCCGGCTTGCTTGCGCCAGCCCGTTGAGTTCGACGACGGATACCAGATCGGCGCGCTTGCCCACACTGATTTCGCCGCGATCTTCCAGCCCTGCCGCGTGCGCCGGATTGCTGCTGACCAGGCGCACCGCTGCGGGCAGACTGATATCGGTCAGTTGCGGCAAACGGAATACCGAACTGAGCAGCGCTGCGGGATGATAGTCCGCGCAAAGACAATCAGCGACGCCCGCCACGATGGCATCCAGCGCGCGCATGGAGCCGGACTGACTTTTGCCGCGCAAGATATTCGGGGCGCCGAAGATAGTGCTCATGCCACGCGAGTGCGCGGCGCTCGCTGCTGCCAGATTGATCGGGAATTCTGAAATGCCCACGCCCATTTCATGCAGCGTGGTAACCTTCTCCGCCGTATCGTCATCGTGTGATGCGATACGAATTCCTTTTCTTTTTGCAGCATCGATCAATAAACGGATACGTTCCATCGCGCCATTGCCCTGGGCAATTTTCTTCTCCACCAAGGCATCGAGTTCGGCTTCAGAGTGTTTGTAGGTGCGCGACAAATAATCGCGGAAGGCCGCGAGATCCTTGAATTGCCCCTGCCCCGGTGAATGATCCATAACGGACAGTAGATGCATCTGATCGGCGTCCATCAGTTCCAGCAACAGGGCTGGCGCCGTCGGGTCGGTGACTTCGTACCGGCAATGCACGCGATTGTCGATCAGAGCGTGCGTATTCCATTGATGCACCGCGCGCGCAACGGATGCGGCGAAGTCATTGTTGCGCACACCCAATTCTTCATTGGCGAACGAGATGGCATGGAATATCGTGGTAATGCCCGCGCTGGCATTGCGCCGATCGGCCTGCGCAACGGCAAAATCAGTGGGGAAACGCACGTTGGGGCGCGGCTCCACTTCTTTTTCCAGCGCATCGCAATGCAGGTCGATGACGCCCGGAATCAGCACTTGCCCTTTGAGACTGATTTCCTGCGCCCTGCCAGAGGAGACAGGATCGATCGCAACGATCTTGTCATCTTCGATCAACACAGAGGCATCATTGAGAACGTCGTTGGCCAGCACAACGCGCGCGCCGACAAGGTAATAGCTGCTCATGCGCATTCCTTTTCAAGTGATTTGGCCAGCGCCGGGGGCGGAGATAGTTCAACGACCCGGTCAGCGAGGCGGCGAGTCAATTCGGGGTGATGGAAGATCGCCAGCATCGCCGTGCCTTGCGCCTTCAAGTCTTCTATCAAGCCGATGACGATTTCGCTGGTTGCCGGATCGAGGCTGGCGGTGGGTTCATCCAGCAGCAGCAGGCGCGGCCTTGCAATCAACCCGCGCGCGAGATTCACGCGCTGCCGCTCCCCGCCAGAAAAGGTTGCCGGCGATACACTCCACAAGCGCTCCGGCAAATTCATCGCGGACAGCAATTCAGCGGCGCGTCGGCGGGCTTCCTCGCGCGCGATGCCGAGCGTGACCAGCGGGTGCGCCACCACATCCAGTGTGGCTTGCCTCGGCAGGCAATGCAGGAATTGCGTGACAAAGCCGATATCGCAGCGGCGCAGTTCGAGTATCTGATGATCGCTGGCATGAACCAGATCAATTTCGTGATCGAGCGCGTGGCGATACAAAATACGCCCGGCGCTCGGCAAATAAGTGCGATAAATGCCCTTCAGCACGGAAGACTTCCCCGCGCCGGTCGGGCCGATCAATGCTGTCAGTTCTCCCGCATACACCGTCAGGTTCACGTCATGTGAAGACGGAATGAATTTGTTTTGCTCATGCAACCGAAAGTGCTTGGCAAAATTTTCAACCTTGAGGATGGACGCTCGCATGTCTTTGTTTCCCATTCAGAGCGCAGACGCCACCAGTCGTTGCGTGTAGGCGTGCTGCGGGTCTTCCAGTATCTGATCGGTCAATCCCGATTCGATGATGCGGCCATACTTCATCACGATGGCGCGACCTGCCAGCAGGCGAATCACGCCGAGATCATGCGTGACGACAACCATCGCCGTCTTTAACTCCTGCTGAATTTCCAGGATCAAATCGAGAATCCGCGCCTGTACCGACAGATCGAGGCCGGTAGTTACCTCGTCGAGATACAGCAGCGGTGGTTGCGTTGCCAGCGCCTTGGCAATTTGCACGCGCTGCTGCATGCCGCCGGAAAAATTCCCGGGCAGATCATCCATGCGCGACAGCAGCACTTCGGTGCGCGCAAGCAATGCCTTGGCGCGCTCCCGAATCTGACCATAGTCCATCAAGTCGCTCATCAGCAGACGCTCGGCGATATTGCCGCCTGCGCTGATATTGAAATTCAGGCCCAGATGCGGATTCTGGTAAACCATGCCGAAGCGATGATTGCGCAGCCAGCGCTGGCGCGCTGCATTCAGGCAGAACAGATCATGCTGCTTGTCGGCATCGAAAAAGGTTGCCTCTCCCGACGAAGGCATCTGATCGAAATACAGATTCTTTACAACGGTCGACTTGCCGCTGCCGGACTCTCCCATCACGCCAAGAATTTCACCTTCATGCAGGTCAAAGGAAACATCGTGGAGCGCCACCACGCTGCCACAATGCGGGCAGAGATTGGTTTCTTTTTCCGGGCCGGTGGATTCCACGCACGATGCGCAGCCGGGGCCGTAAATTTTCGACAGGCCGCGTACTTCCAGCACCTTATTCACGCGGCGATCTCCTTTGCCCGTCGCACCAATCACTATCGGAGCACTGGTAAAGCTTCTTGCCGCTGCTGTCGGTAAATTCATCCAGAAATGAATTCGTGCAGCCACAGCGATGACACCCACGGCGCCGGCCTTGTTCGTCGCGGAAATCCTCGACGCGAAACGGCACGTCGTCGAAGGCCAGCGGTTGAGCTTTGGTGTACGGCGGTACGGCGTAGATTTTTTTTTCGCGTCCCGCGCCGAACAGAATCAATGCCGCCGAGTGATCGAGTTCTGGCACATCCCAGCGCGGAATCGGCGACGGATCGATGACGTAGTGACCGTTGATGCGCGTTGGATAGCGGTGCGAAATCGTGATCTCGTTGAATTTCACGATATCTTCGTACAGCTTCACCAGCAGCCGCGAATAGTCCGCCTCACCATGCATGGTCTTGCGTTTCTCCTCCGAAGCTTCCACCACGACCAGCGCATCGGGATAGGGCACTTGCAACACCAGAATCTGCCTGGCCGTCAGCGGCAATTCGGGAATGCGGTGCCGTGACTGGATCAAGGTGGCGTCCTGCGTTCGGGTCGTGGTCGAAACGCCGGGGCAGGTCATTTCAATGAAACGACGCAGATTGACTGCGTTGACGGAATCATCCGAGCCTTGATCGATCACCTTCAATACATCATCAGCGCCGATCAGCGCCAGCGTGAGTTGCAGCCCGCCGGTGCCAAAACCGCGTCCCATCGGCATTTCGCGCGAGGCATAGGGCACTTGATAGCCCGGGATGGAAATGGCTTTCAGAATGGCGCGGCGGATTTCCTTTTTCGCGTATTCATCGAGAAAGCCGAAGTTGTAACCCGCATGTGGGCTCATTGCGAAGCTCCTGCCTTGGATTGCGTCGTGCGCAAGCGATCCAGATCGGACTGGAAGGTGACGTAGTGGGGCATCTTGTAGTGGGATGCGAAACCCATCGACTCGATGCCATCCACATGCAGCAGCACGAATTCGGGATCTTCCGAAGGGTTGGATGGGCCGTCCTTCATGCCTTTTTGCAATGCGCGATCCAGAATGGCCATCGAGATCGCTTTGACTTCGTTATGTCCGAAGCACGCGCCGTAGCCAATGCCGAAAGTCGGTATTCCGCCGTTGTCGTCAGCCCCGTACATCGCGAGTACTTCACATTCGGTGATCAGCGCTTCGCCGATTTCGGCAAGCTCGCCGGTGACAGGATGTGGCAACAGCAGCGGCAAATAGCCCACGCGCAATTCGGCGACGGTGGGATGAATGTCACCGTAGCCGCGCATATTGGTATAAGCCATCGCCAGCAGCGATCCAGTCTCCGCGCGCGCCATCGTCGCCAGCGCCGCCGAGCGCGGCACGGGAAACACCAGCGGTTCTCGCGTGATGTCGAAAGCCTCGCGGATTCTGTCTTTATCGACAGGCGGCAGCAAACCTTCTGCGCGCAGGGCGTCCATAACCTTGGGAAAACTGTCGGGCAGGTCGGCATCGACATCATCGGCAAATCCCTTGAGCCAATCGCGTGCAAAAGCGCGAAAAATTTCCGGCGACTCATCCAGTAGTTCCATGCGCAACATGCGCAGCGCGTAGTCCGGTGTAGAGCCGAGCATCTGGCCACCGGGAATATCCTTGAATGCCGAAGAGATGCGGCGGATCAGCCGCATGCGCGAGGTATCGAGCACCGGCGTGGCGGTGAGGCGTGGCATGGTCGAACGCCAGGCGCGCAGCGCGAAGGCGGCTTCGAGCGCATCACCGAGACTTTGCTTTATCGCAAGCGCAGCGTAGGTTGGATGATAGACGCCCCCTTCGGAGACGATGCGATCAACCAGACGGCATAGTTGATGACCCACGGCATTGATTGCCAAAGGCTGCGCAGCGGCGTCGTGCAAGGATTGATTCGTGCGCAGGAATTCTGTTGCCGCTGCCGCGCCGGCAATGGCGTTTCCGCCGCCCTTGATCGCAACATAACCCATGTCAGCTCACCTTTCGGATGCGTGTGGTGCGTGTCGGATGCGTGTGGTGCGTGGCAGCGCGACGATGCGCCTGGCATCCGACAACAGCAGATCGACGCCCAGCGGAAAACTTTCCACCCATTCGGCGCGGCGTTCGAGCCAGTCTTCGTGCAAGCCGGATAAATGCAATGCGCGTTCGCCATCGACGCCGGGCCCGGAAAGCTGCAAGCACAATTGCCCCTGACCAATCACCTCCACTTCCAGAAGAATGGCTGCGCCCGATTCCGGCGATTCGAGGCTCCCCAGCGCAGGTTGAAAATCGGGCGGCTGACTTCCGCTTGCGGCGACATAGCTCGCCTTCTCACTGATCTCGCGTCGAGCTTGCAGCAACGGCCAATCCTGCTCGCTGATTCGTTGGTGCGGATCGGCCAAAGTTACCTCGCCGTCCATCAAAGCAGCCAGCACGGCGCGTTGCGCATTCGACTCCGCGACGTGCGGTTCAAGGTCGCGCACATCGCCCGGATGCGAGAAAGCTTCCACCAATTCTCGAAACACACGCTGCTGCGTTTCGGGTTGCCAAATGGTTTCAATCTTCATCAGCATCTCCCGCATTCTCGTCGCTGCTCAGCAGCGCAAAGTCCACGCGCGTGGACGCCAGCATGATTCGGCGGCGGCGATCTTCTTCGGCGCGCAGGGAAACGCCGGCTTCGATCAAAACAGCAATGCGTTCCCAACCCGCAAAGCGCGCCGCGAGAACGCCATCCAGAATGGCAAGCGCACGCGCCAGCGCCGCATCGTCAGCCATCACTTGCGCGGCACCTGCGGCGCGGCGTCCCTCGCCATCGATCAATTCGACGCCGCAGACGGACAGCGGAAATTCACCAAGATAATAGGGTTCATGAAATGCGCCATCGGACAGCCTCAGCAAGCCCAGCCCCGCCTGCGGCAATCGCGTCCAGCGCACTTCGCAACCACTGCTCAACTCATCAGCCAATGCGGCCAGCGTGGTTGTTGGGTGTGCCGTCAGTGCGCGTATGCAGTCTTTTCTTTCAATCATGGCCATTTCTTTCCCGCAGAATCAATTCAGCTTTGCTCTCAGCCAGGCAGTGCCGTAGTCGAGAATCAGGATGGTGACGAGAATGACGAGAATCAGCGTCGCCGCCTGCGGGTAGTTGAACAGGCGCAGCGTGTCCTGCAACGCAAGGCCGATACCGCCCGCGCCAACCAGTCCGAGCACGGCACCCATGCGCACGTTTCGATCGAGCATGAACAGCGTGTAACCCGTGGCTTCGCGCAGGATGGAAGGCCAGCCGGCATACATCACCACTTGCGCAAAGCTCGCGCCGGTGGAGGCAACGCCTTCGCAGATGCCACGGTCGATGCGCTCGAAACTTTCGGCAAAGAATTTGCCCAGAAAACCCGCCGTGTGCAGACCCAATGCGAGCGCGCCCGGCAAAGGCCCGAGACCCAGCGCGGCGACGAATATCAGCCCCATCAGCAGGTCGGGAATGGCGCGGAGAAAGTTCAGTATTTCGCGTGCGATCCGGTAGGCGATGGGTGAGGGCGTCATGTTGCGCGCAGCAAAAGGCGCGAGAATGAAGGCGATCACGAACGCCAGCGCCGTTCCCCACAGCGCGGTTGCCAGCGTCACGCCCATCAGTTCCAGATATCTAGACAACTCGGAGAAATCAAAATGGCGATAACGGCCGAAATACTCCACCAGATCGCTGGCACCGTAGGCCAGCGTTTCGAATGAAATTTCAAGATCGCGCACGATCAGCCACAGCACCGCCAGTATCGCGGCGAGCCACACCGGCAGCAGATTGCGTGGGCGCGGCGGGATGGGTGATTTCATCGGTGATCTCACACGCGCTTCCCATGAAGCAGACGGCTGCGCAGCGTGTCGGACAAGCGATCGAGCAGCGTCACCACGACGTAGATGCCGAGGCCGATCAGTATCAGGCGGTCGTACTGAAACAGGCGCATCGACATCACCATGTCGTAACCGATGCCACCTGCCCCGACGAGGCCGAGAATGGTCGCGGCACGCAAGTTGTGATCCAGAATGTACATCAGTGTGCCGACCAGATCAGGCAGCGCCTGCGGCAGCATGGCGAAATAGCGCACCTGCACCCAGCTTGCGCCATGCGCGTGCACGCCTTCGACGGCTTTGCTATCAACCACCTCGATACTTTCGGCAAAGAATTTCGCCATGAAGCCCACCGTGACAAAGGCCAGCGCCATCACACCGGGTAACGGCCCCAAGCCAACGGCAGAAACGAACACCAGCGCCCACACGAGTTCCGGCAGCGCGCGCATCAGGCTTAGCACATCGCGTGTGAGACGGTACACAATGGGATGAGGCGAGGCATTTTTCGCCGCCAGCACACCCAGCGGCAAACTGATCACGACCGCAATGGCGGTTGCCAGCACGGTCATTTCAAGCGTCTCCAGCATCTTGGCCAGCATCTGCGGCAGATAATCCCAGTTGAAACCCTGGAACATCTGCGCGATGAATACGGTCATCTTGCCGAGCGAGCCGATCAGCCGTGGCAGGCTGATTTCTGCGACGGATGCCGTCAGTCCCAACGCCGTCACCGCTACGACGATGCTGATCATCGTGCCCGGCAGCGGCAGGCCGTTACGCGTAGGCCACTGCCAGTTCAACGCTCTCATGCGTGGTTCCTTCGCGGCGATAGATGGTGTGCAATGCCGATGACGTCAGTTGCTCAGGCGTGCCGTCGAATACGAGGCGGCCGTCGTTCATCCCGATGATGCGATCTGCAAAGCGGCGGGCCAGTTCGACTTGATGCAGATTGACGACGACGGTAATGTTGTCGCGTTCGCAGATTTCGCGCAGCAGCGTCATGATTTCGCCACTCGCCACCGGGTCGAGGCTCGCGACCGGCTCATCGGCCAGAATCACCTTGGGGTTTTGCGCAAGCGCACGGGCGATGCCAACGCGCTGCTGTTGTCCGCCCGAGAGTTTGTCGGCGCGGTTCCACGCCTTGTCGATCAGGCCGACGCGTTGCAGAGCCTGTTGCGCGATGTCCATGTCTTCACGGCGGAACAGATACAGCACGCTGCCGAACCATGAGCGTTGGGAAAGGCGCCCCGTCAGCACATTGGTCATCACCGACAGGCGATCAACCAGATTGAATTGCTGGAACACCATCGACACGCGCGAGCGAATACTGCGCAGCTTGTTCCTGCAAATGCGCTCTCCATCGATGACAATGGCGCCCGTACTTGGCGTCTCAAGTCCGTTCATCATGCGCAGCAAGGTCGATTTGCCTGCGCCGGAGGGGCCAAGTATCACGGTGAAGCTGCCGGAGGCGATGTCCACATCGATGTGCTTCAGCGCCTCAAAGCCGTTGGGAAAACGCTTGGATACGGATTGAATGGAAATGGATGACATATCTGAACTCCCCGAGTGGCGGAATCGGCATGGCCGACTCCCTTGCAGCCGTATTTACTTGAGCATGTCGTCTTTCTTCAAAGCCAGTTGCCTGACCAGATCGCGTATCAGTTGGTAGTCCTTCGGTGCGATGGCGACATAGCGCGAGATGCTGCCGTAGCCGGAGACCTTGATATCCTTGTGGGCATTGATGATGGCGTCCTGGATGGTCTTTTTCAGGTCAGCCGGCAGATCACCGCGATACACCAGCGGAGAACCCGGCAGCGGGTCCGAGTAGGCGATGATGCAGTTGGTCTTCGTGGTGATGAGCCCCTTGGCGATCATGTTGTCGTAAGTGATGTCGTTGTCGGCAGCCGCATCGACGGTCTTGTTTTTCACGGCCAACTCGGCGGCGTCATGCGAGCCGGAGTAGGTGAATTTTCCGAAATACTTTTCCGGCATCAGGCCGGTTGCCTGCTTGATCATGTAGGTGGGCATCAGGCCGCCGGAGGTCGAGGCGGGATCGACGAAGGCGACGCTTTTGCCTTTCAGGTCTGCGATGGATTTGATGCCGGAATCACAAGCGGTGACCAGCGCGCTTCTGTAGGTGTGTGTATCGCTACCCGTGCGAATGCCCACGGCAAAGGCTTCCGCGCCGGCTTCCTGCTCGGCAAGGTAGTAGGACAACGGGCCGAACCAGGCGATATCGACGCGCTTTTTCTTCATCGCTTCGACCACGCCGGCATAGTCGGTAGCCGTATATATCTTTACTTTTTGCCCCAGCTTCTTTTCCAGATAGGCACGCATGGGCTCAAACGTGTAGATCATTTCTTCATTGTTTTCAGCGGGGATCAACGCCATGATGATGTCTCGCGCCAGCGCGTTGGCGGAGACAAAAAGACTGAAACCCAGAACGCCAGTTGCAAATACGGATTTGAAACGCATGTGAGTGAATCCCCTGGACAATTGATCGATATTCAAAGACTGACACGCAGGTGAATCCGGTCTGCACGAAACCGTGTCAGGGCATATTCGAGTGCAATGCCATCCTGTTCGCGCACGTTGACGCTTTTTACTTTCAGCACCGGCTGGTTGCGCGGCATCCCCAACACCGAGGCATCGTCTCCCTGTGGAAGCGTTGCGCTGACGAGGCTTTCGGTTCGGCGCAGCGCCAGCCCGTAGTGCGTCGAAAGACAGTTGTGCAATGAACCGCCGATGTATTTCGCCAGCTCGTCGGAGAAGAATTTTTGGGGAAGAAAATGCGAAGTCACGCAAACCGGATGAGCGTCTGCCATGCGTAGCGATTCGAGCCAGATCACCGGATCGTTTTCCTGCAATCGCAAACGTGCTGCCACACCGCCGCGCGCCGGCACGATCAGCTTGCGCAGAATGCGCGTACTGGCCGTCTTGCCCATTGATTCGATCGTTTCGGTAAAGCGCGTGCCGCGACTGAGCGCATAGTCCGTGGGCGTATCGAGCACAAACGTGCCCTTGCCGTGGCGGCGCTCCAAGATGCCGGCCTGTATCAATTCATCAATCGCATGGCGAACCGTGTGGCGATTGACACCGAAGCGCTCAGCGAAGTCATTTTCCGAAGGCAGGCATGCACCGGGTTTGAGGAAGGATTCAATCTCTTCCTTCAGCAACCTGGCAATCTGGCTGTAAATCGCCTCGCCGCCACGTCGATGCAACGCAACCAAACTCATCTAGACATCCCCACATCAAATTCTGGTGTGAATCCTAGAAAGTGAATGTGACGATAGCGTTACGGGTTCTGAGGTTTGGCAGGCGCCAGAAGCAAATTGAGTCGCCACGCCATCAGCAACGCGAAGATTGGCGATCATGGATGCCGTATTGGCAGGGCAAGAATAATTTAGCTAAAATAGCTAAATGTCAAAACGCATTTCCGCAAGTGACGCAAAGAACAATTTTGGCGGTCTTCTCGAAGATGTGGCTTCGCTGGGCCGCGTGGAGATCGTCAAACACGGGCGCCTCGTCGCCGTCGTCCTGTCGCC
>JAITMN010000138.1 GCA_031277355.1 Nevskiaceae bacterium
GTCGAGATGATCATGGCGCGGCGCGGCGGCGCCACCGGATTTGGCGTCTGCACCGGCACCACGAACCGCGCGCAGTGGTTGAAGCAACCGCTGAGCCGTCGGCCCACGCACATCATCGATGGGGTGGATGTGTTGCTGGCGCGGCGGTTCGTCTGAAGATCAAACATCAAATCAGAGCAAGGAAAACACATGAAAGGTTCGCATCATCGCCATTTGCTGTCCGTTGCAACGGCCGTCACGCTGATATTGGCCGCCGCGCAGTCGCAGGCTCAGGCGCTCGACACCCAGGACGCACTGGAAGAAGTCACCGTCACCGGCTCGCGCATCCAGCGCAGCGGCTTTACGGCGCCAACGCCGGTCACCGTCGTTGATTCGGCGCGCCTGGAACAGCGCGCGATGACGAACATCGGCGAGGCATTGAGCGAACTGCCCTCGTTCCGCAATTCCTCGGGCCCGACCACGGGTTCAAACACCGGCGGCAGCATTGGCGCGCGCGTGCTTGATCTGCGCGGCCTCGGGGCTTCGCGCACACTGGTGCTGGTGGATGGCAAGCGCTTCGTTGCCTCCACTTCACGCGGCACCATCGACGTGAACCTGATTCCCACCGTATTGGTGGGGCGCAGCGAGGTGGTTACCGGCGGTGCGTCGGCAGCCTATGGTTCGGACGCCGTGGCCGGTGTGGTGAACTTCATCCTCGACGATCAGTTGGAAGGCATGAAGGCCAGCACGCAGTACGGCGCGAGCTTCCGCCAGGACGACAAGACCTTCAGCGCCTCGCTGGCGGGTGGTTTGAAGTTCGCCAGTGATCGCGGTCACTTCATCTGGGCGATTGAAACCTCCGATGAACGTGGCATGGGCGATTGCTACACGCGCTCGTGGTGTGGTCAGGAATGGCTCAACTTGGGCAACACGCCGCCGGGCCTCGATGGCCGGCCGGCCAACAACATCACCGACAACGTGCAGATGGCCACGGTGTCGCAGGATGGCGTGATCAATTCGGCCAACGCGAACTTCCCGCTGCGCGGCATCACGTTCAACCCCGATGGCACCACGCGCCCGTTTCAATATGGCGAGTTGTATGGCACGAGCCTGACGCCGCTGTTCATGAAAGGCGGCGAAGGTCATGGCGAGAATCCGCTGATCCAGGGTTTCCCCATCAAGGTTCCGGTGAAGCGCTATGTGGCCTATACGAAGACGAGCTTTGATTTCACCGATTCGGTCACCGGCACGTTTGATCTGTCCTATGGTCAGGTCCGGGGCCAGACCGTGGGCACGCAATACCGCGACAACGTCGGCAGCCTCGGCAATGCACAAAGTTTCGGTCCCATTCTTTCCGGCAATCCCTTCATTCCCGCCTCCGTGCAGGCAATCATGGATCAGGAAGGCATTTCCAGCTTCGTGCTGGGCCGGGCCTTCGGCGACATCGGCGGCGCGCAGGGTGAATCCAAAACCGAGACCTGGCGCGCGGTGGCGGGCCTGCAAGGCCGCTTCGGCGACAGCAGTTGGACCTGGGATGGCTATTACCAGTATGGCCGCAACGACGTGCGGCTGAATGTGACCAGCAACGTGTCGATCAGCCGCATGCGCAATGCCATCGATGCGGTGCTGACCGATCGCGGGGAGATTGCCTGCGCGATCAACGTCGATCCGAACCCCGCGAACGATGACCCGGCTTGTGCGCCATTCAACCCCTTTGGCCGCAATCGTTTCTCGCCGCAGGCGCGCACCTATGTGACGCCGCCAGGCTTTCAGACCACGAGCATCACCGAGCACGTCGCGGCGGCCAATACTCAGGGCAATTTGTTTGAGTTGCCCGCCGGTCAGGTGCAGCTTGCCGGCGGCGTGGAGTGGCGCAGCCAGAAATTGACCGGCGATGCCGATGAGCTGTCGAAGAACGTTGATTTCTACAACCTGAATGGTCAGGCATTGGCGGGCAAGATCGAGGTGATCGAGGGTTATCTGGAAACCAACATCCCGTTGTTGCGCGATCTGCCGCTGGTGAAGCTGGCCGAATTGAATGGCGCGGTTCGCCACACGAACTATTCGCAAAGCAATGCCACGTCCGACAACTCGCTGTCGGTCACCACCTGGAAAGTGGGCGCGACCTGGGAGTTCAATCCTGCGGTGCGGTTGCGCGCCACGGCCTCGCGCGACATCCGCGCGCCGAATCTGGCTGAACTGTTTGGGCCGGTCACCACCGGCGGCGGCGGCATCATCGACCCGGCTTCGGGGCAGCAGATCATTCCGCAAGTGCTGGGGGGTTCCAACCCCGATCTGATTCCCGAAGAAGCCAGTTCCTGGACGGCCGGCATCGTGCTGCGTCCGGGCGGATTCATGGAAGGCTTCCAGTTGTCGGTGGACTACTACGACATTCAGATCGACCAATCGATTGGTACGCTGGGCGCTCAGACCGTGATCAATCGCTGCTGGGAAGGGGCCACGGAGTTCTGCCCGCTGGTGACGCGCGATCTGGCGACCAACACGATCACGCAAGTGCGCAATGTGTTGTTGAATGTCGATCAGGTGATCACGCGCGGCCTGGACATCGAAGCGCAGTACCGTTTCAATCTCGGTGGCGCGGGCAATCTGGATTTGCGGTTGCTGGGCTCCATCATCAACGATCTCATCACGGTGGACAGCGTGGGCCCCACCGAGCGTGCGGGCATGACGGGCAACCGGGCCGGCACGCAGGCCGGCATGCCGGATTGGAGCGCCGATCTGTTGACCACGTGGAGCCGTGGGCCTTTGTCGATCACGCTGCGCAACAAGTACATTCCTTCGGGCATGTACAACAATGCGTTGATCGGTCCGGATGATCCGAACTGGTCGATTACATTGCCCAACAGCGCGAACATCAACGTGGTCGATTCGGCGTTCTACACCGATCTGTCGGCGCAGTACCGGATCAACGACAACCTGACGGTGTTCGGCGCGATCAACAATGTGTTCGACGTTACGCCGCCGCTGGGGCCCAGCGGCGCGGGTAATGGCAACTTCATCCTGTTCGATCCGATTGGTCAGGCCTGGCGAGTGGGGTTGCGCGCGCGCTTCTGATGCGCGCGGGCCCATGCCGAGTATGAGACGTCGCTTCGCTGCTGCTGCAAGTGCATTGCCTGTGGCGATGCTGGCCGCGCTGTCGGCCTGCGTGGCAACGCCGCCGGTGTTTGATACCCCGCCTTCACCACCGGTTACGGAACAACCGCCGCCGGTGGTGGTGACGCCTCCCGCGCCACCTTCGCCGGTGGCGCCCACCTCACCGCCCGACCTGCGCTTCGAATCGGCAACGTGGTCGCAATTGCCGGGTTGGAGCGCCGACCGTCCCGCTGCCGCGTGGACCGCGCTGCTGCGCAGTTGCGCCACCAATCGTCTGGGTGCGGATTGGCAGCGCGTCTGCACTCGCGCCCGCGCGCTTGCCAAGGTCAACGACCGCTCGGTGCGCCAATTCCTCGAAACCGAATTGACGCCGTGGCGCATCGTCTACTTCCCCAACGGTCTTGCCGGCCCGCGCAATGAAACGGGCTTGGTCACCGGCTACTACGAACCCGTGCTGCGCGGTGCGCGTCAACGTGGCGGCGCGTTTCAGACGCCGCTGTATGGCGTGCCGGATGATCTGGTCACCGTTGATCTGGGCGATCTGTTTCCGGAGTTGAAGGGCCAGCGCGTGCGCGGTCAATTGAAAGGCAATCGCGTAACGCCTTATCCGGATCGCGCGCAATTGGCCGATGGCAAGGCGTTGGCTGGCAAGGAACTGCTGTGGGTGGATGATCCCATCGATGCCTTCTTCTTGCAGATACAGGGTTCCGGCCGCGTGCAATTGCCCGATGGCGCCACCGTGCGGCTCGCCTTCGCCGACGTGAACGGTCAGCCCTATCAATCCATTGGCCGTTATCTGGTCGACAAAGGCGAAATGACGCTGGAACAGACCAGTGCGCAGAGTTTGAAAGCGTGGATTCGCCGCAACCCCGATCGCAAGGACGAACTGCTGAACCAGAATCCCAGCGTGGTGTTTTTCCGCGAGGAGCCTATCACCGATCCGGCGCTGGGGCCGCGTGGCGCGCTGGGGGTGCCGCTGACGGCCGAGCGTTCCATCGCCATCGATCCGCGCTGGCTGCCGCTGGGCGCGCCGATGTATCTGGCCACCAGTCAGCCGGGCAGCGACGGGCGGGCCGGTTCGCCGTCGCTGAACCGTCTGGTGGTGGCGCAGGACACCGGCGGGGCGATTCGCGGCGGGGTTCGCGCCGATCTGTTCTTCGGGTTGGGCGAGGAGCCGGGGAACAAGGCCGGCCGGATGCGCGCGCCGGGGCGGATGTGGCTGCTGTGGCCCAAGGGTGTGGCCGCGCCGAAGCCGGCCCAGTTGACGGGGACCATCGCCGCTGACTAAGGTCCGGGTTCTTTCGGCAGTCGTTTTTTCAAGGGGTGTGAAATGTCGCAGCAGGATTTCCCGGGGCTTTCCCGCCGTCGTGTGTTGCAGGCCGGCGTGGCCGCAGGCGTAAGCGCCGCGCTGGGCAGCCCGCTGTTGCAGGCCGCTGCCGCCAACGCGCAGATTTTGCGCAAGATTCCCGCCAGCGGCGAGGAAGTGCCGGTCATCGGCACCGGCACGAACGCCTTTGGCGTGAACGACCCGGCTGAACTCGACGCGATTCGCGGCGTGCTGCGCGAGATTCCCGGCTTGGGCTCCAAGGTGGTCGATACGGCCAGCGGCTATGGCACTTCCGAAGACGTGATCGGCAAACTGCTCGTGGAGCTGGGCAATCGCGACAAGATTTTTCTGGCCACGAAGACGCCGATGCGGGGCGATCTGTCGGCTCCCGTCGCGATGATCGATCAATCGTTCAAGCGCTTGCAGGTGACGAAAATCGATCTGCTGCAAATCCACAATTTCTTTGGTCCCAAGGAATTGCTGCCGCATCTGGCCGAATACAAGGCCGCCGG
>JAITMN010000139.1 GCA_031277355.1 Nevskiaceae bacterium
CACGACCTGCGCGGCGTGCAAGAATTGCTCGGCCATGCCGACATCAGCACCACGCAGGTGTACACGCACCTTGATTTTCAACATCTGGCACGCATCTACGACGCTGCGCATCCCCGTGCGCGACGCCGATAATCCACAGGAGCCCGACCATGCCCAGCAGCGGTTTTGACAAAGTCCTCGAAATCTACCGTCAGCGCGTCGCCGCCGAAGCCAGACAAATGCATGAGGTGCATCACTCCGCCACCCGGCCCGCCACGATGCATCGCGACGAATTGCTGCTTTCGGTCGGCGAGGACGTGGCGCAGTTGTGCGTGGACCTGATCGTCGGCCGCAATGCGCAGATCATCGTGGAGCTGGGCACTTCCTATGGCTTCTCCACGCTGTTTCTGGCCGAAGCAGCCCGTCGCACCGGCGGCAAGGTATTCACCTACGAAATCCACCCCGACAAGCAGCGCTATGCGCAGCAGCACATCGAGATGGCGGGGCTGTCGGCTCAAGTGGAATGGCGACTGGGTGATGCGGTGGCGCTGCTGGCTTCGCAGCCCGGCCCCATCGACTTCGTGCTGCTCGATCTGTGGAAGGATTTGTACATCCCCTGTCTCGACGCCTTCTATCCGCAGCTTGCCACCAATGGCGTGATCGTGGCCGACAACATGCTGTACCCTGAATTCTCGCGCGCTGAAGGGGCTGCTTACCGCGCAGCGGTGCGTACACGAACGGACATCGAGGCGGTGCTATTGCCCATCGGACAGGGCATCGATCTGGCCTGCCGCTCACGATAAGGACATCACACGCCACAGGAGGCGCCCAATGACTGAACGCTTCGATCCTCACAGCACCACGATCCTCGCGGTGCGCCGCAATGGCTTGCTGGCCCTCGGCGGCGACGGCCAGGTCACGCTGGGCAACACCGTGATGAAGGGCAATGCGCGCAAGGTGCGCAAGCTCTACGAAGGCAAGGTGCTGGCCGGTTTCGCCGGCGGCACCGCCGATGCGTTCACGCTGTTCGAACGCTTTGAAGGCAAGTTGCAGCAGTTCGGCAATCTCACGCGCGCGGCCATCGAACTGGCGAAGGATTGGCGCAGCGACCGCTATCTGCGCCGCCTCGAAGCGCTGCTGCTCGTGGGCGATCCATCGAGTCTGTATGTGATTTCCGGCAATGGCGATGTGATCGAACCGGAACTGCCGCTGGCGGCCATTGGCTCCGGCGGTCCGTATGCGCAGTCGGCCGCGCGTGCGCTGTTTGAAGCCACCGAGCTGTCGGCGCGCGATATCGTCGAACGCTCGCTGGGTATCGCCGCCGACATCTGCATCTACACCAATCGCAATCTCACGATCGAGGAACTGGGAGGCCCCAAGTAATGTCCAGCGAAACATCGGCCCCCATCGCCCTGCCGCATATCGAATTGACGCCGCGTCAGATCGTCGGCGAACTCGACAAACACATCGTCGGCCAGCAGGCCGCCAAGCGCGCCGTGGCGGTGGCGCTGCGCAATCGCTGGCGGCGCATGCAGGTGGATGAACCGCTGCGTCACGAAATCACGCCGAAAAACATCTTGATGATCGGACCCACCGGCTGCGGCAAGACTGAAATCGCGCGCCGTCTGGCGCGGCTGGCGAACGCGCCATTCGTGAAGGTGGAAGCAACGAAGTTCACCGAAGTGGGCTATGTGGGCCGCGAGGTGGATTCCATCGTCAAGGAACTGGCCGATGCCGCCGTGAAGATGGCGCGTGAAGAAGAAACCGCCCGCGTTAAGGAACGCGCCGAAGAAGCCGCCGAAGAACGCATCCTCGATGCGCTGCTGCCGCGTGCGCGCAACATGGGTTTTTCCACCGACGAACCTGCGCAGCCGCGCGATGCCGACACGCGCCAGCGTTTTCGCAAGATGCTGCGCGAAGGTCAGTTGGCCGACCGCGAAATCGAAATCGAAGTGCGCATGCTGCCGGCGGGCGTTGAGATCATGGCCCCGCCGGGCATGGAAGAAATGCAGCAGCAGCTCGCCAGCATGTTCAGCAATCTGGGCAGCGGTCGCACGCGCACGCGCCGCGTGAAGGTGCGCGAGGCGCAGAAGGTGTTGCTGGAAGAAGAATCGGCCAAGCTGCTCAACGATGAGGAAATCAAAGCCAAGGCCGTGGTGAACGCCGAACAGAACGGCATCGTGTTCATCGACGAGATCGACAAGATCGCCCGCAGGCAAGACACCATCGGCGCGGATGTCTCGCGCGAAGGCGTGCAGCGCGACCTGCTGCCGCTGGTGGAAGGCTGCACGGTGTCCACGAAGTATGGCCCGATCAAAACCGACCACATTCTGTTCATCTGCTCCGGCGCCTTCCACACCTCGCGCCCTTCGGACCTGATGCCCGAGTTGCAGGGCCGTCTGCCGATTCGCGTGGAACTGGAACCGCTGGGCGTGGAAGATTTCGTGCGCATCCTCACCGAGCCCGACGCCGCGCTGACCACGCAATATCAAGCGCTGCTGAACACCGAGTCGGTGCAACTCACCTTCACCACCGACGGCGTGCGCCGCATCGCCGAAGTGGCCTGGCAGGTGAACGAGCGCACCGAAAACATCGGCGCACGGCGCTTGCACACGGTGATGGAACGCCTGCTCGACTCGGCCAGTTTCGAGGCCACCGAAGTGGCCGGCTCAACGGTGGCGGTGGATGCGGCTTATGTGGATAAGCAACTGGCGGCGCTGGCGAAGGATGAGGATTTGAGCCGGTATATTTTGTAGCCAGAGAAACCCCAAATCCGCGCGGACCAACGGATCGACTTCAACGCCTCCGACTCCATCGTCAGTCAGCAGGACGAACGTCGGTAGTCTGGTCGGCGAATGGGTGAGGTGGTCATTTCTCTACAAACGCACCAGATTCACGAGGCGACGAGGTGAATCGGGCGGCATAGAGTTTGGGGCATGCCTCCCACCACACCTCCCGCCGATAACAGCCCGGACGCCAAGACATTCACGCTGGCCAACGACCTGCTGTTCAAAACGCTGTTCACGCGCCACACGCCGCTGCTGGCTGATCTGATCAACTGCGTGCGTCACGACCAGCCACCCATAGAGGTGGTGAAAATCCTCAATCCGCAAGTATTGCCTGCTGGCCTCAGCGGCAAGCTCATCGTGATGGATATCGCAGCCCACGATGCCGATGGCGTGTTGTACAACGTGGAGATTCAGGTGCGTCACGCTGCCGGCTGGGCCGAGCGCAATGTGTTCTACGCGGCCCGGGCGCTGGGCACGCAGCTGAACGCCGGAGAGCCTTACACTCAGCTCAGGCCCGTCATCGGCATCAGCTTGCTGGTGGCGGATTTATTTCCAGATGCTCCCGACCGGGCCTGCTGGGAATTTACGCTGCGCGACCGGGTGCAAACTCATCGGCAGTTTGGCCAGTCGCTGCAATTGCATATAATCGAGCTATCCAAAGCCCACCGTCTGCGGGGCTTGCCGCCCGGCTTGACGGACTGGATCACCTGCCTGCTGCACTCTCCGCATGAGGAAGTCATGAGCCAGATCACCCATCCCCCCGCCAAGGAAGCCATGCGCCATTTGGAGACGATGCGGACCGACGAGCAGTCGCAAGAAGAAGCGTTCTACCGGCACATGGCGGTAAAGGAGGACGCTATCCGGCAGTGGATTGCGCATGACAGAGGGAAAAAGGAAGGGCGAGAGGAAGGCCGGGAAGAAGGGCTGAAAACCGGGCTGGAAGAAGGCCGCGCACAGATTCTGC
>JAITMN010000194.1 GCA_031277355.1 Nevskiaceae bacterium
CGACCGGTGCGATCATCGAGCACGAAGCTGGTGCGGCCATTGCGGTGGCGCACATCATGAATCAAACCGGCGGCGCTGACGACGCGGCCACCGAAAAACCGACTGCCCTCACCTTCTGCGGGCGGCGGCTCACTGTTCAATTCGGTGATGCGGCCACTGACCAGACGCGGCAACTCAGACTCAAAGCGCGCGATAGGATGGCCGCTGAGATACAAACCCAGCGCCGCGCGTTCGGCGTCAAGGCGTATCGCCTCGCTCCACTCCGGCAGCGTCGTCATCACCGGCGCGGCCTGCTCCGCGCCGCCAAACAGATCCACCTGCCCTGCTGCACTGGCCTGCGTGGACTGCTCGCCGCCCCGCACCGCTGTGTCCAACGCACCCATCAACGTGGCGCGGTTGGACCCAAGCGAATCAAAGCTGCCGGAATGAATCAGCGCTTCCAGCGCACGGCGATTCACCCGCCTGACATCCACGCGCTGGCACAGTTCAAACAAATCCTTGAACGGCCCTCGCGCCTGGCGTTCGGCCACCAATGCCTCCACCGCACTGACGCCCACACCCTTCACCGCACCCAATCCATAGCGAATGGACTTCTCATCCGCAACGCTGAAATGCAGCCCCGAAGCGTTTACATCCGGCGGCAGAAGAGTCAGCCCCATCTGTCCGCACTCATACACCAGTTCCACCACCTTGTCGGTCTTGCTCGCCGACAGCGCTGCGGCCATGAACGCCGCAGGGTAATGCGCTTTGAGCCAAGCCGTCTGATACGCCAGCAACGCATAGGCCGCCGAGTGCGACTTGTTGAAACCATAGCCAGCGAATTTCTCAATCAGATCGAAGATCGATCCGGCCTGCTGCGCATCAACGCCGCGCGCAACCGCGCCCTCGACGAACACTGAGCGCTGCTTGGCCATTTCCTCCGGCTTCTTCTTGCCCATCGCGCGACGCAACAGGTCCGCACCGCCCAGCGTGTAGCCGGACAGCACCTGCGCAATCTGCATCACCTGTTCCTGATACAGGATCACGCCGTAAGTGGCTTCCAGCACCGGCTGCAACGACGGATGCAGATAATCGATGGCGCCGCCCGACGTACCATGCTTGCGCGCGATGAAATCATCCACCATGCCCGATTGCAGCGGACCGGGGCGGAACAGCGCCACCAACGCCACCACATCCTCGAAGCGATCAGGCTTCAGGCGACGAATCAGATCCTGCATGCCGCGCGATTCGAGCTGAAACACAGCCGAGGTGCGACCGGATTTCAACAGCGTGTAGGTGGCCGTATCGTCCATCGGCAGCGCCGCCATGTCGATACGCCCCGGACCATCGGGGAGCGATTCGATGATGCGCACCGCCAGATCGATGATGGTCAGCGTAATCAGGCCGAGGAAGTCGAACTTCACCAGACCCACCGCGCCGACATCATCCATATCGAACTGCGTGATGGTGCTGGCGCGGTTGCTTTCGCAGTACAGCGGCGCGAAATCCGTGAGCACCGAGGGTGCGATCACGACGCCAGCCGGATGTTTGCCGGCATTGCGCGTCAAGCCTTCCAGAGATTGCGCCAGATCGATCAGCCCGCGGACTTCTTCATCCTCGCGATACATCCGCGCCAGTTCCGGCTCCTGCTCCACCGCCTGTTGCAATGTGATATCGGCGCCCGGTTTATGCGGCACCAGCTTGGCAATGCGATCGACAAACCCATAGGGATGTCCCAGCACGCGCCCCACATCACGCACAACCAGCCTCGCAGCCATCGTGCCGTAGGTAATGATCTGCGAAACGCGGTCGCGTCCGTACTTTTCCGCGACATAGGCAACCACACGGTCACGGCCATTGGGACAGAAATCCACGTCGAAGTCCGGCATCGACACGCGCTCGGGATTCAAAAAGCGCTCAAACAACAGATCGTATTCAATGGGGTCGAGGTCGGTGATGCGCAGCACGAAGGCCACCAACGAACCGGCGCCGGAGCCACGGCCCGGACCTACCGGCACATCATTCTCGCGCGCCCATTGAATGAAATCGGTGACGATGAGGAAGTAACCGGCGAAACCCATGTCGCAGATCACATCCAACTCGCGTTCCAGTCGCGCAGAGTACGCTTCCGGCAATGGCTTGCCGGCAAGTCCGCCCGGCAGCGCACGCCAGCGTTCAAGCAAACCTCGACGCGACACTTCACGGACATGCTGCTCGGCGCTGCTGCCATCAGGCACCGGAAAATTGGGCAGACGGCTGTCGCCCAGCTTCAACTGCAAACTGCAACGCCGTGCAATCGCCACGGTATTGGCCAACGCTTCGGGCAGATCGGCGAACAATTCGGCCATCTGCTCCGCCGAGCGCAGGAATTGCTCCTGCGTGTAGCGTCGCCGACGATTCGCATCAGACAATAAAGCGCGCTCATGAATGCACACGCGCGCTTCATGCGCGGGAAAATCATCGGCGGTGAGAAAGCGCACATCGTTGGTCGCCACCACCGGCACATTCAGCTCCACCGCCAGCGCAACGCTCGCGGCCACCCACTGCGCCTCACCCGCACGCCCCACGCGCTGCAATTCCAGATAGTAGCGATCGCCAAACAATTGCTGCCAGCCGCGCAACAGACGTTGCGCCTGCGTCGCGCGGCCGCTGATCAGCGCGCGGCCCACATCGCCCTCGCCTGCGCCGGAAAGCGCGATCAGGCCGGCAACGGACTCCGGCGTCAGCCATTCACGCTCCACCAGCGGCGTGGCGCGGCGCTCGCCTTCCAGATAGGCGCGGCTGATCAACCGCGACAGATTCAGGTAGCCCTCCTGACTCTGACACAGCAGCGTCAACCGGCTGGGCGGTTCGCGCTCGCCCGGTTCACGCAGCCACAGATCAACGCCGATGATAGGTTTCACGCCCTTGGCCAGCGCCGCGCGATAGAACTTCACCATCGCAAACAAATTGCATTCGTCGGTAACCGCCACCGCAGGCATGTCTTGTGCGGCCACCGCATCAACAAGGTTCGGTACGCGCACGACGCTGTCGAGCAGCGAGTACTCCGTGTGCAGGCGCAGATGGACAAAGGCGGGCGTGCTCATGCGAAACCCAAGAGTAACCGCTGGGCGCACCGCAGAATATCCCTTTCATCGAATCGGGCTATAATGAAATGCTGCGACAAGATCGGTCGCACACAAGACCCTCTTTCAGCCGCTGCAAGGAGCAGCGTCATCGGCTGCATGGAAACGCCCACGAAACGCCGCTACGGTTTGTCCAAGTCGAAAAT
>JAITMN010000233.1 GCA_031277355.1 Nevskiaceae bacterium
GAAGCGCTGCAAGATCAGCCCTCCGGCAGCTTCGTGCGCGTGACGGGATTGGTTACCACGCGCCAGCGCCCGGCCACGTCCAGCGGCGTTACGTTTGTGACGCTGGAAGATGAAACGGGGCAGGTGAACGTGATCGTTCGCCGCGAAGTGGCGCAGCGCTGTTATCAAGCGCTGGTGCAGGCGCGGGTGATGGAAGCGTGCGGTCGATTGCAGCGCGAGTCAGGCGTTACGCATCTGATCGCCGGTGCGCTGTGGGATCGCAGCGCGTGGCTGGGGGAGCTTGATACGCAGGTGCATGAGTTTCACTGAGCATTCGCGCGCCGATGCTCTCCAGCGTTGTCAATGAACGTCAGCGCAGATCGGCAGAGTTCGGGTTTCGTCGGCCTCTATCGGCAGCGACAAGTCGGCCATCAGCGCCATCAATTCGACTTGGTTGGAGCAGCCGGTTTTCTGGAAGATGCGCGACAGGGCGAATGGCGAATAGGAAGTAGCGAAATTGGGTCTTCTGGCATTGAGCGTCCCGGTACTGAGCTTCCTAGTTCTGCGCGGAGAATCGCCGCGCACGGAAGCGGGCCTTCGCCTGGAATTCCGTTTTGAAGGCTCCAACCCTGCGCATTATTCCACCATTACCTTGGAAGGCGACGGCGTCGCCCAGGATCCGGCACGCGCCGCCCAGCAGAATTCCCGGCGAACCCAATCTGGTCGCAATTCTCAGTTCGACTGACGGCAAGGTGCGGGAAGAATGGCGCTGGGTGAATCGCGCCTGGAAGCGGATGGAGAAACCGGCGAGGTAAACTCCGTTACCTTGAATTCATGCACCGCCCGACCGGAAGCGCACGCTATGGCAGCGGCCACAAGCCGATGTCTTCGACCGTGCTATCCGTGCCGACAGTGATCCAAAATTCGGTGCGGCCATTCTCGAAGGCGATCTCATAGACATCCGCACCGGCGGGCACGACATCCTTGAAGGTGACGGCTTTGATGGCACCCAGTCGGGCCATCTCCGCCTGAAGCCCCTTCAGCTGCTGCCGCGTCACATAGGCCAAGCCCGGGCTCATCCGGTCATAGTCCGGCTTACCCGCCCTCAGATCCTCGATGCTTTTCCGCAACGCCGCTTCGGTGCCCGGATCCTGGGTCTTGTTCTTCACCTTGGCGGCCAGTTCGTCGGTGATGGCATGCGCCTCTGCGGCGCTGATCTTGGCCGCGCGCATGTCGAAATCCGGGTAGTGCCGGACATAACCCGTGGCTTCGCCACCGACGCCGGTCACGAAGCTCAACCGGGAAGGATTGTTGATGAAGAACCAGTCCTTGTCGCTCTCGGGATGGACGTCGCCCAGCGACTGCGCCCCTTGCTGCGCCCAAAGATGGCTCTCCTTTCGGGAAAGATCGACCACCTGGAAACGCCCGGCGCGATAATGCCCGACATAGGTATCGACCAGCTTCGCATCGACTTTTGCGACGGTTTTTTCGGCGGGCGCGAAATCGGGCCAGCCATATTCGCGGGCGATCGTCCGCTGCAACTCGTTGCCGATCTGTCCCCCATTCATGCCGTTGGTCATGATGACTACGCCGTCGCCGCTGTTATAGGCGACCAGATTGGCGACGAAGCCTTCATCGACGCCGTCATGCGAGAAGTGCGGGCGCTCCGGCTTTCCACCTACGCTCGGCCCCAGGCCGTGACCGCCCAGCCCGCCCGGCTTGAGCATTTCTGCCGCCATGGCCCTGGTCAGCACGCGGGTCGATTGTCCCGCGAACGCCTTCTGCACTTCGATGGCATAGCGCGCCAGGTCGGACGGCGTGGTCCAGAGGCCGGCGGCCGCCATTTCCGGATAGGTATGCGCGCCGCCCAGCACCGGCTTGCCATCGGCCTGGTAAGGCGTGGCCGCCGCAGATTGCCGCGCCGCCGGCAGCGGCTGCTCATAGGTGCTGCGTGTCATGCCGATGGGGCCCAGCACGCTCTCCTGCAGATAGGCTTCGAACGGCTTGCCGGTGACATCGGCCACCACCAGCTGCGCAATGGTGTAGCCGCCGCCGGAATAGCGCCAGTTGGTCCCGGGCACGGTATCGACGCGGATAGGCGCGGTGTTGGCGGGCTTTTCGCCATCCAGCACCTGCAACGTGGTCGGCACGGCTGCACCGCTGGCATAGCCGGGGAACCCATGCACCGTCAGGCCGGCGGTATGTGTCAGCAATCCGCGCAGCGTGACTTTCTTTTCGCGGGTGAATTCATTCTCCGGCACCTTCCAGCTTTTGAGATACTGGTTGACGTTGGTGTCCAAGTTCACCCGCCCCTCCTGCGCCAGATGCAGCACGGCCATCGCCGCCACCGGTTTGCTGATCGAACCGGCTTGGAACAAGGTCTCGGCGGTTACGGCCGGACCTCCCACGCGGGTGACACCGAAACCGCGCGCCCATTCGATCCTGCCGTCGCGGATCACAGCCACGCTGACGCCGGGGACGTTCAGCGCCTTCATGCGCGATTCCAGCGTGACGCCCGAGCCCGGCCCGCCCTTGATCGCAACCGCCGGAGCGATGTTGCCGATGATGCGCTGGATGCGCGCTTCGATGGCGGGACTGGAAGCGGGCTGCGCCGCCGCCGAGACCATCGCCATCATGCCAATGAGACCCGCTGTCAGTAACGCCTTGCGCATGCCGCCTCCCCTCGCTTGTCGCATCCAAAGCCTAATCCCAATGGCACTGGGTTAAGCCGAATGGCACTGACATAAGGTTTCAGAAGTTCCCATAAGCGAGGATATCAGCCCGTGCTTGGGCTCGGGGTTTCTTCAGCCACGGGTAAGGTTTGGGCCGACGTTTTCGTGCTCTGGGCTCGATTCTTCCGGGGCGATTGCCGACTCGCAATTGTCCGATCAGCGCAAACAGCAGTTGGGTTGAAGCTTGTCCCTGAGATAGCAGACCACGCACGGTCCATTGACCCCACATCTGCACCGTGTGCTTGAAGCTCAACGTACGTGGATGTACACCTGCCTGCTGTGCCGCCTGCGCCATCAACAAGCGAATCAGGTTGTAGGCCAGAAAGTGAACCCAAATCTCCTTCTCGTTCATCTGCGGCGTGTTGCAACTGAGCTCGGCCATCTGCAACGTGATCTTGATCGCCCGCAGATCAAGCTCTACATGCCAGCGCTGGCAAAACAACTCCCCCAATGCCGCCTTGGACACCTTGCTTGGATGCAAAAAGCTGGTAACCAGAACCTTCTTGCCAACCTTCACTTCCCGCAAATCCAGGTGCGCCGGCAGCGCGGCATACTCCTGTGCGCTCATCCACTGGGGCCGAAGCTTGGGCTTGGGCCACAAGACCCGGTGATCGCGCACCCCCAAGCGCTGTCCGCACCGAAAATCGGTGATGCGCGAGCCGTTCTGGGCAAACAACACATCCACCCCCATACTTTGCAGCGCCGCGATCACAAAGTAGTTGCAGTACAGCGCGTCAGCCAGCATCACATCTCCGGGGGAAAATATGGCCTGAATCCGCCGCCATAACCCCAACTCACCGTTGCCTTTGCCCGCAAGCGGTCCCATCGAGGCATCCAGCAATGCTCCGGTGGACAAACAGATCACCCCCACCAAACGCGCTTGCGGGGAACCCACGCCGGGAGCTTGGCTGGCCGGCTGGGGATAGCAGGCTTGATTGGCCGCCGTGTCCGGCATCAACACTCCGGTGCCATCCACCAGCTTCACGCTGCGGCCCCGCCAGCGCCAACCCGCACGGGCGCGCTGACTGAGCAGCCTGCCGCTATGCCGTGCCAACTCACTGACCATCTGCAGGGGCAGACGTTGACGAGCCCGACAGTACGCCCCTGTGTTCAGGCTCTGCACGCTCAGGCCCTCCAGTACGCGCTGGGC
>JAITMN010000261.1 GCA_031277355.1 Nevskiaceae bacterium
TGATCACCGAAAAGCCCGGCGCGATGTACGTCGTGACGCAGCAGGGCGGCAAGACGAAGGTAGACAATGTGCCGGCGGTGCTGCATCAGGGGCAGGGCGGATTGCTGGGCGTGTTCACCTCGCCCAACTACGCCACCGATCGCAATGTCTATCTCACTTACGCCGAGCCGGGTGATGGCGGGTCGGGTCTGGCGCTGGCGCGTGCGCGGCTCGACATCAAGGACAATGCCGCGAGTCTTGAAGGCTTGCAGGTGCTGTGGCGTCAGATGCCCAAGGGCAAGGGCGGGCAGTTCGGCGCGCAGGTGGCGTTTTCGCCCGATGGTCAATTGCTGTACATGACGGTTGGCGATCGTCAGCGATTCACGCCGGCGCAGGACCCCGATCAAACGCTGGGCAAGGTGGTGCGCCTGACGCTCGACGGCAAGCCTGCGCCGGGCAATCCGGGCGCGGGCAAGACCGGCGCGGCCAGCGTGCCGCTGATTGATCCGCCGCGCGATACCGAAGGGGCCAAGACCGCGCCGGTGGTCAGCACCTACACCTTCCCCGGCCCGAACCTCGCGCCGGCGGAAATCTGGGCCAGCGGCATTCGCACGCCGTATGGTCTGGCGTTCTCGCCCGATGGCCGGCTGTGGGAAGTGGAGCACGGTCCGCGCGGTGGCGATGAACTGAACCTGATCGAGCCGGGCAAGAATTACGGCTGGCCGCTGGTGTCGTATTCGGCGAACTACAACGGCGTGCCGATCGCCAGCCCCGACACGCGGGCGGATTTGGCAAAGCCGGTGATCTACTGGACGCCCGTGATCGCGCCGGGGAATCTGACCTTCTACAACGGCGCGATGTTCCCGCAGTGGAATGGCTCGGCGCTGATCAGCGGCATGGGATCGCAGACGATCAATCGCATCACCTTCGATGGCAAGGGCGGCGCGACGCCGGCCGAGCGTTGGAGTGTGGGCAAGCGCATCCGCGACGTGGCGGTGGCCTCCGATGGCGCGGTGTGGCTGCTCGAAGACGCCAATCCGGGCGCGCTGATTCGGGTGACGCCGAAGTAAGGCGGGCGGGGCGGTCGCGCGTCCGTTACGCCGGATCGCGCGACTGCGTGAGCAGTTGCTTCAAGCGTTCGCGTTCGGCGGCGTCGAGGCCGCCGGCCTGATCTTTTGCCAGCAGCGCGTCGATTTCGGCGGCGGTGGTTGCGCGCGCCAGACGTTGCAGCGCGTTGCGCAGTTCGTTGCTCGCCGCTTCAGCATTAGGCGCGATGGATTCGGCGGCGGCGAGCGCGGCAAGACGCGCCCCGGCCGGATGATCGCGCCAGCGTTCCAGCACCTGCGCGGTGCTTGTGGCCGGTTCCTCATGCAGCGACACCAGCATTTCGTGAAGCAGGTCTGCGCCGGGTTCTTCGATGCCGGCCAGCGCCTCCACATCACGCTGCGAAATCTGCGCGGCGATGGCGGGGAACAGCAGCAGGTTTTGCACGGCTTGACGCACGAGACTGCCCCGGCCGCCGCTGCGCGCGGCGGTGATGCGGCGTTGTTGAGCGGCGGTGCGCGATGAGGTGTCGGGCTGCGCGCCGAAAGATTCACTGTTGCCGTTGGCCGGGTTCGCGCGCCGGTTTGAATCACCCGGCATCGCGCTGAGAATGGCGACAAAGCGCTCGCCGCTGAGATTGATGGCCTGCGCCAATCGCTCCAACAGCAATTCACGATAAGGACCGGCGGGCACGCGCTCCAGCAAGGGCCGTGCTTCGGCGACGAAGCGCGCCTTGCCGTCGGCATGACGAATGTCGATGGCGGTGGATAGATGCGTCACCAGATATTCGGACAGCGGCAGCGCGTCATTCAGCCGTGCTTCAAAGCGTTCGCGGCCTTCCTTGCCCACGAGTGTGTCGGGGTCTTCGCCATCGGGCAGGAACAGGAATTTCAGTTCGCGCCCCGCCTTGGCTTCGGGCAGCGCGTTTTGCAGCGCACGCCACGCGGCATCGCGGCCGGCGCGGTCGCCGTCGAAGCAGAACACGATTTCGCTGATCAAGCGAAATGCGCGGCGCAGATGTTCCGGCGTCGTTGATGTGCCCAGCGTGGCCACCGCGTAAGTGATGCCCGCCTGATGCAGACGCACCACGTCCATGTAGCCTTCGACGATCATCAGCCGTCGCAGCGGCGCGCGGTTTTGCCGCACTTCGTACAGGCCGTAGAGTTCACGGCCCTTGTGGAACAGCTCGGTTTCCGGCGAGTTCAGATACTTCGGTTCGCCCTGATCCAGCACGCGGCCACCGAAGGCGATCACGCGGCCGCGCACATCGCGGATCGGAAACATCAGCCGGTCGCGGAAGCGGTCGTACCAGCCATCGCTTTTTTCGCGCGCGATGATGAGACCGATGGCGGAGAGCTTTTCGCGCGAAGCGTCGCTGGCGCCGAAGCGTTTGAGCACTTCACTCCAGTCGTCGGGCGCATAGCCGATGCCGAAGGTTTGCAGCGTCTGCGGTGTGAGGCCGCGCTTGCGTGCGTAGCTGGCTGCGCGCGCATCGCGCGAGAGTTGCTCCTGATAGAAGCCGGCCACGCGCGCCATCAGCGCATACAGGCTTTCGTCCACGCGCGGCGCAGCGGGCGCGTTGCCGCCTTCGCGCGGCACGTCAAGACCCATGCGGTGCGCCAGCTCTTCCACCGCTTCGACGAACGACATGTGATCGTAGCTCATCAGAAAGCCGATGGCCGTGCCGTGCGCGCCGCAGCCGAAGCAGTGATAGAAGCCCTTGTCGGGACTGACCCAGAACGAGGGCGTTTTCTCGTTGTGGAATGGGCAGCAGGCGCGAAACTCGCGGCCGGCCTTCTTCAGCGGCACGCGACTGCCGATCAGTTCCACGAGGTCGGTACGGCCGACGAGGTCTTCGATGAAGGGTTTGGGGATGGAGCCGGACATGCGGCTAGGGTATCAGCCAAGGCGCGGGTTGCCGCAAGCGGTGCGGTCGATGGCAAGGACAAGGTCGCCAACTTCTCCAGGAACAGGTAGCCTGACGGCCAACTCGAACTTCATGGAGAAGGGTACATGGGATTGTTGAAAGCGGCCATCGACTCGATCGGCGGCACCTTCGCCGATCAATGGAAGGACTTCTACACGATTCCCCAGGGATTGCCGCCCACTGCTGCGATCTTCGCCGCCGTGCCGCAGGGAACCAACGCCGGACGCGGCTCGAACACCAGGGGTTCCACCGGCGTCATCACCAATGGGTCGCGAATCATCGTGCCCGAAGGCTATGGTCTGCTGTTGATGCAGGAGGGCGCGATCACGGGCCTCGCCGCCGAACCTGGCGGTTATGTGTGGAACTCCGACGCGCAGGATTCACAGTCGATCTTCGCCGGGGATGGACTCGTCAGTTCGCTGATCAAGACGTCGTGGGAACGCTTCAAGTTCGGCGGCCGTCCCGCCGCGCAGCAACAGGCGCTGTTCGTCAGCCTGAAGGAACTGCCCAACAATCG
>JAITMN010000280.1 GCA_031277355.1 Nevskiaceae bacterium
TCGCACAGATACCGCACCACGGCCAGATCGTGCGAGATGAACAGCATGCTCAGGTTGTGCCGCTCCACCAATTGCAGCAGCAATTCCAATATCTGCTTTTGTATCGTGACATCCAGCGCCGACACCGGCTCATCGGCCACGACAAACTCCGGCTTCGTGGCGATGGCGCGACCGATGGCGATGCGCTGACGCTGACCGCCGGAAAACTCAGGCGGATACTTGCGCACATTCGCACGCGCCAACCCCACTTCGTCCATCACTTGCAGCACCTGCGCCTGCACGCTGCGGCGGTCGGCGAGGCCATGCAACAGCAGCGGTTCGGCCAGCGTGTCGTAAATCGTCATGCGCGGATTCAGCGAGGCGTAGGGGTCCTGAAAGATCATCTGCATGCGCCGTCGCAGCGGTTTCATCTGCTGCGCGTCGCGTCCCACCACCTGCTGACCATCGAACACCACCGAACCGCCGGCCGGACGCACGAGATTCAACAGACATCGGCCCAATGTGGACTTGCCCGAACCGGACTCCCCCACCAGCCCCAGTATTTCGCCGCGCTTGAGATCAAAGCTGACCTGATCCACCGCCGTGATGTACTGCGCACGGCCACGATGCCGGCTGGCAAAACGCGCGGTGAGTTCATTGACGCTCAGCAATGCCTGCGGCGTGGCGCGGTCGGGCACGGGCTTTGCGCCATGCGGAATCGCGGCCAGCAATTTGCGCGTGTACTCGTGCTGCGGAGAAGCAAACAGCGTGCGCACCGCACCGCTTTCCACGCAGCGCCCGGCCTGCATCACCAGCACCTGATCGGCCAGCCCCGCCACCACACCCAGATCGTGACTGATGAAGATCACCGCCAGATTGCGGCGGCGGCGCAGTTCGTTGATCAGCTCCAGTATCTGCCGCTGCACCGTGACATCGAGCGCAGTGGTCGGTTCATCGGCAATCAACAGACGCGGCTCGGCAATCAGCGCCATCGCAATCATCACGCGCTGACGCATGCCGCCGGAAAACTCATGCGGATAGGCGTCGATCGTGGTGGCCGGATCGCGAATACCCACTTCGGTGAGCAATTCGATGGCCCGCGCACGCGCCTGCTGGCGCGATTGCTGACGGTGATACATCAAAGGCTCGATCATCTGCTCGCCGATGCGCAAGAAAGGATTCAGGCTGGTCATCGGGTCCTGAAAAATCATCGCGATCTGACTGCCGCGAATCTGCCGCAACTGGCTCTCCGTGCATTGCAGGAGATCGCGGCCATCGAACATCGCGCGTCCTGAATCGATGCGGCCGGGCGGCATCGGAATCAAACCCAGCAGCGAATAGCAGCACACCGACTTGCCCGAACCGGACTCACCGACAATGCCCAGCACCTTTCCCTGTTCCAGCGTGAACTGCACGCCGTCGACCGCCTGCGTCACGCCATTGCGCGTGTGAAAACTCACCGACAGATTGTCGACTTCAAGAAGGGGGCTGACTTCAAGCAGGGCCATCGTTCACCTCAATCCTTCGACGAGCGCACGTCCAGCGCATCACGCAGACCATCGCCCAGGAAGTTCAGCGCAAACAGCGTGACGCTGAGCGCAAGGCCCGGATAGATCAGCAACCAGGGATATTCCTCCATCGTTTCCACGCCATCGGAAATCAGCGAACCCCATGAAGACGCCGGCGGCTGCACGCCCAACCCCAGGAAGGAGATGAACGCTTCGAGCAGCATCACCGCCGGAATCGTCAGCGTGGTGTAGACGATCACCGGGCCTACCGCATTGGGAATCAGATGCCGGCGAATGATGGCCCAGCGCGGCAACCCCAGCGACACCGCCGCTTCAACGAACTCCTGCTGCTTCAGCCCCTGCACCTGCGCGCGCACGATGCGCGCCATCGTCAGCCATTCCACCGCGCCGATCACCAGAAACAGCAGCAACAGATTGCGGCCGAACACCACCATCAACAGCACGACGAAGATCATGAACGGCAGCGCGTAGACGATATCGACGAAACGCATCATGAAAGCATCCACGCGCCCGCCCGCGTAGCCGGCCACTGCGCCCCAGGTCACGCCGATGATCAGCGCCACGCCGGTGGCGATCACGCCCACCAGCAGCGAAATGCGTCCGCCATACAAAATGCGCGTGAGCAGATCGCGGCCAAACACATCCGTGCCCAGCCAATGCTGCCACGATGGCGGCGCTGCGCCGAGCACCAGGTCTTGCTGTTCGTAGCCATAGGGCAGCAGCAGCGGCGCAAACACGCACAGCAACGTGATCAGCGCCAGCGCAATGCCGCCGGCCACGGCCAGACGGTTTCTGCGCAAACGCACCCAGGCGTCTTGCCACAGCGATGTGCCTTCTTCATAACCGGTCATGCCGGCTTCGGCAGGCGCATTCATCGGCGGCCTCCCAGATCGGCGCGCAGACGCGGATTCAACCACGCCGCCAGCACATCGGAGAGCAGATTGAACAGCACGATCAACGTGGCGAAGAAAATCGTGCTGCCGAGAATCATCGTGTAATCGCGATTGAACGCGGCCTGCACAAAGAAGCGCCCCAGGCCCGGCACCTGAAACACGGACTCCACGACAAACGAACCGCTGAGCAGACCGGCGAACGCCGGCCCGAGAAAGGCCACCACCGGAATCACGCCGCCGCGCAAGGCGTGCTTGAGAATCACCGTGCGCTCGGGCAATCCCTTGGCGCGTGCGGTGCGGATGTAGTCCTGCGACAGCACTTCAAGCATACCGCCGCGTGTGAGGCGCGCCACATACGCAGCATAGGCCGCGCCCAGCGTGAGACTCGGCAGGAGTTTGTCGCCCGGCACATTGCCCCAGCCCGACACGGGCAGCCAATCCAGATGCAACCCGAACACCAACACCAACAGCGGACCCAGCAGCAACGTGGGCATGCAGATGCCGATCATCGCCGCCGACATCGGCAAGTAGTCGGACCAGGTGTTCGGACGCAGCGCCGCGAGGATGCCTGCCCCCATGCCCAGCACCACCGCAATCAGCAACGCATACAGGCCCAACTCGAACGTGGCCGGAAATCCCGCCGCGATCAATTCATTGACGCTGCGGCCCGGATACTTGAACGAGGGACCAAAGTTGCCATGCGCCAGATCGCTCAAGTACGCCAGGTATTGCGAAAACAGCGGCTGATCAAGCCGGTATTGCGCTTCCAGCGCCGCTTTGACTTCCGGAATCACCGCCTTCTCGCCGGAGAACGGTCCGCCCGGTGCAAAGCGCACCAGAAAGAACGTGACGGTGATGACGATCAGCAATACGGGAATGGCCTGCAACAAACGCAGAGCGATGAAACGCCACATCAGCGCGGCTCCAGCCAGACATTCTTGAAGGAGTAGAAATCCATGATGTTCGCAGACAGCCCCTTCACGGCCGGATCGAGCAGATACTTCGTGGAATAGGTGTAGACCGGAATGATCGGCATGCTTTCCATCAGGATGGTTTCAGCTTCATGGAAACCGGCCAGCGTTTCTTCCTCGGTCTGCATGGCCGGAATCCGTCGCAGCACCAGATCATCGAACTGCGCATTGGACCAGCCCGTGTGGTTGTTGCCACCGCCGGTGATCCACATGCCCACGAAGGTGTTGGGGTCTACATAGTCGCCAATCCAACCCGCACGCGCGATGTCGTAGTTGTGGGTGTCGCGATTATCCAGATACACCTTCCATTCCTGATTCACCATACCCACGTCGATGTTCAGATATTGCTTCCACATCTGCTGCAACGCCACCGCGATCTTGCGATGGCCTTCATTCGTGTTGTAGAGAATTTCAATCTTCGGGAAGCCCTTGCCATCGGGATATCCCGCCTCGGCCAACAGCTTGCGCGCGCCTTCGGGATCAAACTTGAACAGTTGCGGCGGCTGGTAGCCGCTGGTGCCAGGCGGCGTGATGGCGTAGGCGGGAAAATTCACGCCTTGCAGCACCGTATTGATCAGCGTGTCGCGATCCACGGTCATCGCCAGCGCGCGCCGCACGCGCACATCGTCCAGACCGGGTCTGGTGATGTTCACCTCAAAGTAATAAGAACCCAGGTAGGGATTCATGCGCAAGGCATCAGGATGATTGGCGCGGTACGCCGGAATCTTGTCGAGCGGTATCGACGAGGTCATATGCAACTGCCCCGAGCGGAACATGCGCTCCTCGGTGCTGGTGTTCTCTGTGGGATAGAACACGATGCCATTGAGCTTCACGTTCGCCGCATCCCAGTAGTGGGGATTTTTCTCCACCGCAACGCGGTCGTACAGCTTCCATTCCTTGAGGCGGAAGGGACCATTGCTCACCATGTTGCCGGGGCGGGTCCACTTCGAGAACCGCGCGCTGACGCCGCCGAATTGTTCAAGAATCTTGCGCGGTACCGGAAAGTAACTCTGATGGTCGAGCAGTTGCAGAAAGTACGTGGTGGGTTCGTTCAGTTGCACTTCGAGCGTGTAGTCGTCGAGCACCTTCACGCCAACCTGCGAGAAATCATCGAGCTTGCCGGTGACGTAGTTTTCGGCGTTCTTGATCGGATAGAGCATGTAGGCATATTCATTGCCCAGCGTCGGTTGCAGCCCGCGCCACCAACTCCATCGAAAATCCTCGGCCGTCAGCGCATCACCATTGGACCACTTGGCGTCGTGCCGCAGATGAAAGGTATAGGTGCGGCCATCCTCACTGATCTCCCAGCGTTCGGCCACACCCGGCACCGGCGCGAGCGTCACCGGGTCTTTGCCGACCAATCCCTCGAAGAGCGCCAGCAGAATGTTGTGCTCGGGAACGCCGGTGACGGCGTGCGGGTCCAGTTCCTGCGGCTCGGTGCCATTGCCCATGTGCAGGATGCCTTCGCGATTGCCGCTGACCACACGCGATTCGCCGCCAGAGCAGGCGCACAACAGCGGCAGCAGAAACAGGCCGATCAGTAGATTCCAACGCATGGGATCAGTGTATCCCCTATCGCGCGGATTTGTGACGCAGGTAGGATTTCGGGCGGGAACTTGCGGCAATGCGGACTTGTGCACTCCTTCGCGGCGGCCGCCGACGCTATGGTGCGCACCACTGAAATGCGTTGTGAAGAATCGCATAAAGATGGAGATTGTGAAGTGGAAGTGGACGATCGTTTGCGGACCTGGAATTCGACCCACGCACCGCTGGCAGCGCATTGCCGCATCGAGGATTGGGTCTCGCGGCAAGCCGCGCGCACGCCCGATGCGGTGGCCGTGCAGGTTCGCGGTGTATCGCTGACCTACGCGCAATTGCAGTCCCGCGCGAACCGGCTGGCCAATGTGCTGCGGTCTCAGGGCTGCGGTCCCCACACGCTGGTAGGCGTGTGCCTGACACGCGGCCCCGACATGATCCCCACGCTGCTGGGCATCCTGGCCACCGGCGCGGCCTATGTGCCGCTGGACCCCGGTTTCCCCGCTGACCGCCTGAGCTACATGGCCGAAGACGCCAACGTGAAGGTAGTGGTCACCGAATCGGCCTGCGCCGAACGCTCCGGCGTGGAACGCTCGCGGCAATTGCGACTGGACGATGACGCCGCGCTGATCGCTGCGGCCTCGGACCAACCCCCGCCGCCCCCGGCCAATGCCACCGACCCCACCGCCACCGCCTATGTGATCTACACCTCCGGCTCCACCGGCAAACCCAAGGGCGTGGTGCTGCCGCAGCGGGCGGTGTGCAACTTCCTCGCCAGCATGCGCAAGACGCCGGGCTTTGCGCCTGCAGATCGCCTGCTGGCCGTCACGACATTGTCTTTCGATATCGCCGTGCTGGAACTGTTCCTGCCGCTGATCAGCGGCGGGCAGGTGATTCTGGCCCAGCGCGAGGAGGCGATGGACCCCGAAGCCATTGCCCAATTGATTGCCGAGCATCACATCACCGTGTTGCAGGCCACGCCGACCACGTGGCAGATGTTGCTGGAGAATGATTGGCAGGCCCCGCGTGGCCTGAAGGCGCTGTGCGGTGGAGAAGCGTTGCCGCAGGCATTGGCGCAGAAGCTGCTGGCCCAGGGCATCGAACTGTGGAACATGTATGGACCGACGGAAACCACCGTCTGGTCCACGCTGGCGCGGATCACGTCAGCGGCAAACAAGATCAGCATTGGCCGCCCGATCGACAACACGCAGGTGTGGGTGCTGGATGAGAGCGGCAATGCCTGCGCGCCGGGTCAGGAGGGAGAGCTGTGCATTGGCGGGGATGGCGTTGCCACGGGCTATTTCAACCGCCCGGAGTTGACCGCCGAGCGCTTCATCGCCGACCCGTTCAGTTCAACCCCCGGAGCGCGGATATACCGCACGGGCGATCTGGGCCGTTGGCTTGAAACCGGAGAGTTGGAACATCTGGGCCGCCTGGACTTTCAGGTGAAGATCAGAGGCTATCGGATCGAATTGGGAGAGATCGAGAACCGGCTGATCGAACTGCCGGGCATCACGCGAGCCGTGGTGATGGCGCGGGAGGACATCCCGGGGGATGTGGCGCTGGTGGGCTATGTGGTGGCCGAACAAGGCGCGCATATCGACATTGCCCGCGTGCGCGAAGGATTGAAGGGCGCGCTGCCGGATTACATGCTGCCGCGACAGGTGGTGGTGCTCGATGCGCTGCCGCAGTTGCCCAACGGGAAGATCGATCGCAAGGCGTTGCCTGCGCCATCGGGCGCAGCGCAGGCGGCGGTTGCCGCCACGCCGGCAGCAATCGCATCACCCGTTGCACCAACCTCCGCCGCACCGCAAGACCTGCTCCATCGCGTTGCCGAAGCGATGGCTTCCGTGCTGAGTCTGCCGCAGGTGCTGCCATCACAAAACTTCTTCGAGCTCGGCGGCTACTCCGTGCTCGCCGCGCGACTGGCCTCCACGCTTGGCAAAACGCTGAACCAGCGCATTTCAATCCGGCAGGTTTTTGAATCGCCCACACCCGAGTCATTGGCAACGGCCATTGCAAAACGCGCGGACGAAAGCGTCCATCACGCGCCTCTGGTCATCCCCCATCGCGCGGATCAAAGCACCGCGCCGCTGTCACGAGTGCAGCAATGGGTGTGGTATGCCGAAAACCGCACGCCCGGCACGACGGCCTATCACATGTCTTTGGGCAGCAAGCTCACCGGCCCGCTGGACGTGTCGGCGCTCGACCATGCGTTCCAGCAATTGATCGCACGGCAAAGCGCATTGCGCACCGTGATCGAATACTCCACCGACGGCGGCCATCAGAGAATCTTGCCGCATCTGGACTATGGTCTGCTGCCCGTCGAAGATTTGTCTTCGCTGAATACCGCCGACCAACAGGGGCACCTGAACCAACGCATCGAAACACTGGCCGAGACTCGCTACGATCTGGAAGACGGCCCGTTGTTCACCGCGCGTTTGTTCAAACTCTCGGCGCAGGAGCATGTGCTGTTCTTCCAGGCGCATCACCTGATCTGGGATGCGTGGTCATTCGATATCTTCTGCACCGAACTGGCCGAGTTGTATTCGGCCATCGTGGAAAAACGCGAACCCCAACTTGCGCCGATCAGCGTTTCCTACGGCGATTTCGCCGCTTGGCACAACCAGTGGATGAGCGCGGCGGAGTTGGAGCGCCAGAGGCAATACTGGGTGAACAAACTCTCACCGCTGCCGCCGCCCATCACCTTGCCCTGCGATCATCCGCACCCTGCTGAAATGTCCGGCCGCGAAGGGCACTACGCCTTCACGCTCCCACACCACGTCGCGCAGACCTTGCGCGAACAGGCGCAGAGCAAGGGACGCACGCTGTACATCACGTTGCTGGCCGCCTACGCACTGGCGCTGCGCCAGTGGAGCGGACAAACCGATTTCGTCATCGGCACGCCGGTGCGTGGCCGCGAACAACCGGCGCTGGAAAACCTGTTGGGCTTCTTCGTCAACATGCTGCCACTGCCGATGCACGTGGAACCGGGCATGCCGCTGGAACAGTGGCTCGGCGCATTGCATGCGCTGGTGATCGAAGCCTTCGCCAGCCCCGATGCGCCATTCGACCAGATATCGCGGAGCCTGAAACTCCCGCCTGCCGCAAACCGGCCATTGCTGTATCAGGTAACGTTATCCTACGAGAACGTCAGTGAGCGGCCCAGCCGCTGGGGCAATGTGTACTATCGCCGCATCCCCACGCCGGTATCGGGCGATCTTCAGGACTTGAGCCTGGCGTGCGTGGAAACCGCCGAACATCTGGAATTCACTTTCGTCTACAACCGGGATGTTCTTGAATCATCCAGCGTGCAAACGTTTGCCCGGCACTTCCAGAACATACTGGCGCAACTGGCGGACGACCCCTCGCGCACATTGGCAAGCTACACCTGTTGCGCAACGAACCGCTGCGCGCCTTTGGCCGACGACCCCTCGCGCACATTGACAAGCTACACCGTGCAGCCGGCGACAGACCACACGCCCGACACGCCAACGCAGCGCGCCATTGCCGAAGTGTGGAAGATGTTGCTGCACGTCGAAGACATCAAGACCTCGGACAACTTCTTCGAACTCGGCGGCCATTCGATTCTGGCGATGCGAGCCATCGGCGAGATCGAGAAACGCCTGGGCGCACGCCCCAATGTACGCACGCTGCTGTTCGACAACCTCGGGCAGATCGCACAGGCGCTGGACACTGAGCCTGCCACGCCAGTGGCGCCTGCGGTGGCGGAGCCCCCCGCCACGGCAAGCAGCCTGATCAGCCGAATCTTCGGCCGGCTATCGCGCAAGAGATAGCGTATCGAGGCTTGGCTTCTGGCGCGTTTGTAATATGCTTCATGCTCGCACCCAGCCCCTCAAAGGGCTGGAAAAGTCCAATAACGGAGCGCGCCATGAAACAAGCCCACATTCAATTTCCGATCACTGCGCTTGCAGCCTTGTCGCTGCTGGGGCTGGCGGCCTGCTCCACCCCTGCGGCTCCTGAATGGTGGGATGTCACCCAATACGCCAGCGGCGTGTTTCCGGAACAGCCGAATGAAAACATCGCGCCCGGCACGGCCTTTGCGGGTCAGCGCAAACTCACCGGCACACTCAACGGCCAACCGCTGAACGTCACGCACTACTGGGGCTGGTATGTGCAAACGCCCAACAGCATCAAGCAGCGCATCAACATCTATGTGCCGGAAACGGCCACCGACAGCAGTGCGGTGTATTTCGCTACCGAAAACGGCGGCTGGAGCAACAACACCTACTACCAGCCCCGCTCAGCGGACGGGCAATTCAAGGACGGGTTCACGATCAGCAGCAACGAACTGAGCAACACCAGCTCGAACCGCGCCGTCAGCGTGGGGCCTGCGCTGTCGCGCAACATGATCGTGGTCACCTATGGCGCACGCAGCCGCAACGATGCGGACAACCTCGGCCACTCACCGGCAACGATGACCGACACCAAAGCCGCGATCCGCTTCGTCAAAGCCAACATGCAGCAGGGCGCGCTGCCCGGCAATCCCGAGCGCATCGTCATCAATGGCATGAGCGGCGGCGGCGGACTCACCACCACGGTGGCCGCATCCGGCAACAGCCCCGACTACTTCCCCTCGCTGGTGGAAATCGGCGCGGCGGGCATCACTCGCACCAACGATGGCTACACCAACGCCATCGGCGATGACGTCTTCGCAACGATGTCGAGCGCGCCGATCATCGATCTGTACTGGACCGACGCCGGTTACGAATGGTTCTACGGCGCGATGCGCAGCGACGTCACGAAGCAATCGGCGAAGTATCTGGCGGCGGGCGCACCGGCTGCGCGAGCGGCCAAATATCCGCTCTGGACGCTGGCCGCATCGCAGGTGATCGCGCCGGAATTCAGCACCTACATCCAGAGCCTTGGATTCACCGACGATCAGGTCAAACGCAACTTGCTCGATCTGATCGAAACGGCGCTGGAAGATGCATTGAAGGGCGAAGCCTATCCCTGGGCCGCCACGACCGGCGCAAATGCCGGCCTCGACAACAAAGTAGACCTCAGCGCAGTGAAGACCGCCGCGCAAGCCACCGACGCACTGAAGCAATTGCTGCGCGCCGCGTGCTCCGCCACCAACAAGGCCAATCGGCAGTTCAAGGGTCTGCCACTCGATTGGTTCACCGTCAGCGGCGATGCCGATGGCGGCTTCAAGGTCACGATTTCCACCGACATGTACGATCAATATGTGGCCTACACCTACTGGACGTCGCAGTGGCTGAAGGATTTTCCCGCCTCCGACAACGAAGGCGTGTTGGTCACCGCAGGCCATTCGGAAAGCGATCTGTGGGGCCTGCCCTCGCATCGCTACAGCCATTCCACTGCGGTGACCTGGGCGGCCGATCCGGTCAATGGTCATGTCGCGGCGGTTGCCGACAGCCGTGAAGGTTCGGCGAACACCGATCACGACGCGCTGTTCGATATCGACAAGTCCGGCGCCGCCACATTGAAGGCCAACATCCGCGCAGCGTTTGATGCTTTCGCTGCATCTGAAGAAGGCTTGCTCGGCCCCTCGCAGGGCCGCATGTCAACGCCCTCGCAATATCTTGCGGCCAATGGTGTGGACCTCGACACCGCGCCGCACTGGTATGTGCGCAATGGCATCCACGACGATGGCGTGTCGTTCGCATCGCTGGCGATGCTGAATCAATTGCTGTCGAACAATGCCGACGTGAAAGACTCAAACTTCAAGCTGGTGGTGGGCCTGGCGCACACCGACAACGTGAACACGGCGGCGGCGTGGGACTGGCTGGATGGGGTGTTGGCGCAGCCGTGAGGCCCGCCCCTGCGCAGTTCCGGCAGGTAACCGTGACGAATCCACACATCCCCGGTATTCTTCGCCCATGAACGCGCGCCGCGATGATCTGCTCATCCAGAAGCTGAGGAATCTTCCCTCGCCGCAGCGTGCAGAGGTGGAGGATTTCGTGGACTTCCTTGCCGCCAAGACTCAGAAGCGCGCCGCCTTCGACCGGCTTCTGGCCATCGCGCCGACACTGCAAGCCGCCGGCGCAGAGCCCTTGAGCGAGGAAGACATCGCTGCCGAGATTCAAGTGGCCCGCGCCGAACGGCGCGCGCACCGACAAAAATCACTGTAGCTACCCGGTGCGGATCGTTCTCGACACCAACGTCGTGATATCCGCACTGCTCTGGCAAGGCACGCCGCATCGACTACTTGAGACGATCAGCCACAACGAACGGCTACAGATATTCAGCAGCCCTGCACTGCTCGAAGAATTTTCGGACGTACTCACCCGTCCAGCAGCCACCAAACGGCTCGCCATGATCGGCAAGACCGCACGGGAAGTCATCGCCGACTACCTGCAAGCCATCGAGCTCGTCGAGCCTGCCGAAACTCCCGCCGTTGTGACCCGCGATCCTGACGATGACCATGTACTCGCCTGCGCGGTCGCGGCGCGAGCGGCAATCATCGTCTCCGGTGACCTCGACCTGCTTGAACTCAACACCTATCGCGGCATCCCGATCATCAGGGCAGCGCAGGCATTGCTGAGGATCGAAGCCCTCAGCCAGTGAATTACGACCGCGCTGGCTCAATCACCCCGTTGCCCTTGCGTTTGGCGTCATACAGCGCCAGATCAGCCAGATGGATCAGTTCATCCAGGTCCATCCGGTCGATCGAACCCAGCGTGTAACCAATA
>JAITMN010000344.1 GCA_031277355.1 Nevskiaceae bacterium
CGCATCATGTCGCAGCGTCAGGCTCAGCAACAACTCATTCAGATACCAGGCCGGCATCAACCGCTCCGGTTGCAACCCGCCACGGCCCAAGGCTTCGGGCGCCACTTCCGCACCGATCAAACGCGGCGCTTCACCACGGCCGATCCAACTGACCAGCAATGGCGTAAATGGCTGCATCACCGCCGCCAACCGCGCCTTGGGACCACGCACGCCCTGCGCAAACACGCTGAGTCTGCCGTGTTCGCGCGTGAGCAATTCAAAGATGCGGCCATTGTCCTGCCAGTCGCGCTGATGCAGCACGAAAGCAGCAACGCCGGTGACTTCGCGCATCGAACTACTCCAGCCCCAGTTGGCGCAACGCCAACGCGCTATCGGCCCAGTCCTCGCGCACCATCACCCATAACCTTAAATGCAATCGCCGCCCCAATCGTTCGTTCAGTTCCTGCCGGGCCAGCGTGCCCGCGCGCTTCAACCGTTCGCCGCCCGCGCCGATCACGATGGGCTTCTGGCCGGGGCGATCCACCCATATCACCGCCGAAACCACCAACTGCCCATCCTCTTCCTGCATCGACTCGATTTCAACGGCAATGCCGTAGGGCAATTCCTCGTTCAATTCCAGCGTCAGCTTTTCGCGGATCGACTCGGCAATGGTGAAAGCATTGCCGCGATCGGTGAGCTGATCGACCGGAAACAGCGGCGGGGAAACCGGCAAATGCTCGGCAATGATCTGCTTGAGCCGTTCCATGTCGCGCGGTTCATGCGCCGACACCGGCACGATTTCAACGAAGGGATGGCGGCCCGACAACTGTTGCAGGAAGGGCAAAAGTTTGTCCTTCTGCGCCACGCGATCGACCTTGTTCACCACGACGATGACCGGACGTTCGGCCTCCGCCGCGCGCTGCAACGCGAGGCGATCTTCCTCGCCGAAACGCAGCGCTTCGACCACCAGCAGCAACAGATCGGCATCGAGCGCCGCTGCCGCTGCCGTGCGATTCATCGCCCGATTCAACGCACGGCCGCCCTCGCGATGCAGCCCCGGCGTATCAACGAAGGCAATCTGCGCCTGCGGCAGATTCACCAGACCCAGCACGCGATGGCGCGTGGTCTGCGGACGCGGCGTGACAATGGACAGCTTCGTGCCCGTCAACGCATTGAGCAACGTGGATTTGCCCACATTCGGCCGGCCGATCAGCGCGGCGAACCCGCAACGAAAATCTGCCGGTGCTTCTTCGTTCATCACTATTCGCTCCGTAATGCCAACAGCGCCGCATCAGCGGCTTGCTGCTCAGCCCCGCGCCGGCTGCTGCCCACGCCGCGCGTGCGCACCGTGCGCGGCGGCGAACGCAGCACCAGTTCGCAGCTCACATGAAACACCTGCGCATGCGGTTCGCCCACCGTGGATTCCAGCGCATACACCGGCAACGCCTCGCCACGCGCCTGCAACAACTCCTGCAATTGCGTCTTCGCGTCTTTCAATTCGCCTTCGGGTTGCAGCGCCGCCAGACGCGACTGAAACAGCCGCAACACGAGACCGCGCGCAACTTCCAGACCCGCATCCAGATACAGCGCGCCGATCAGCGCTTCGGTGGCGTCGGCAAGAATGGACTCCCGCCGGAAACCGCCCGTCTTCAACTCCCCGCTGCCCAGACGCAGCACTTCGCCAATGCCGATCTCCGCGCCCACCTGCGCCAGCGGCGTGCTGCTGACCAGACTGGCACGCAAGCGGCTCAACGTGCCCTCGTTCGCATCGCCGAAACGCAGATACAACGCCTCTGCAATCACCAGACTGAGCACCGCATCACCGAGAAATTCAAGCCGTTCATAATTGTCGGGGTCGGCGCTGCGATGCGTAACGGCCGTTTCGAACAACTCACGGCGACGCGGCGCGAAACCGCCAAGGCCGAGCAGCCAAGGTTCCAGCGGCCTGGGAGCCACACTGTTCATTTCAGCGCAGCGCAACGCTCTTGCTGAAATTCGCCAGCAGCGACAGCGGGCCGAACAGCGCCGTGGCCTGTTCGTACTGCACTTCGAGCACCCAGCCCTCTTCGCCGGGCACCAGGTGCACATCCTGCGCCTGCGGGTTGTCGATATCTTCGACGTCGAAACGGCTTTGCAGCGCGCTGCGAACCGCCGCCACATTGGGCCGCTCCTCGCCGGCAAACTCGGCGGCCACCTGCTCCATCGCGCTGCCCACCTTGAAGGAGTTGATGTACACCGGCATCAGGCGAATCAGCGCAAAGCCGACGATGACAATGGGAATCAGCAGGATGATCCAGCCGATGAACGTGACGCCAGTTTGCCGATGACGCATAGCCCTATCCTCCCTGATTGCGACTGATCCTGCTCATCACTCGATGCGCCGCCCGATGCGGCCCCAATCCGGCCCACCGCTGCGCTGAAGATCAAGATTCAGCCAGATGAAGCGCGCACGGCCCACCAGATTCTTCTCCGGCACCAAACCCCAACGGCGACCATCGTCGGAGTTATCGCGATTATCGCCAACGGCCAGATAGTACCCCGCCGGAATCGCCATTTCCGAAAATCGCTCGTTGTCCCCGCTATCAGGCTCCCCATCCGGCGGCGTGTCGCCGCACACATAGCCGCGATCCAGACGCCGGTTGCAACCCGGCAGCGGCGGGCCGACGATGCCATAGGGCGAGCGGCAACTGAGCACGTCATGCTCGTGTTCGCCCAGCGTTTCGCGCGAAAGCTGCATGTTCTCGTAGCAGCCATCGTTGTAGCGCCCCACCGGCCGCAGCGCAATCGGTTCGCCGTTGATGATCAGTTGATCGTCTTTCACCTGCACGCGATCGCCGGGCACACCCACCACGCGCTTCACATAGTTCACGCGAGGATCAGGCGGGAAGCGAAACACGAACACCTCGCCGCGCTTGGGCTCGCCGATGGACAGTATCTTCGTGTTCGTCACCGGCAAGCGCAGCCCGTAAGCGAACTTGTTGACCAGAATGAAATCGCCGTCTTGCAGCGTCGGCATCATCGAATCGGAGGGAATGCGAAACGGCTCGAACAGAAACGAGCGCAGCACCAGCACCACGACGATCACCGGCACCATGCTGCGCGCATAGTCCACGCTGGCCGGTTCGGGCACTGCCGCAGCCTGCTGCCCGCGCGCAGCGGCATCGCGCGCACGCACGCGCCGCAGTACAAAAACATCCAGCGCCCACACCACGCCGCCCACCAGCGTCACCAGCACCAGCGCGAGGCCAAAATCCAGATACTCCGACCGCAGCAGCTTGATCAGCCCGGCAATCGCCAGCACCGGCAACACCGTATAGGCGGTTTTCAGCCAGTTCGGATCAACCGGCGCATTCGGCAACGCGGCCAGACGCCGGCGTGGACGCAGCAGCAGATCATCCACAAAGGTGAGCAGACCCACCGGGATCAACGCCCAGGCCAGCACGGTAATGATCGAATTCAGCACGATACCCTCCGCACGCCCATCACTTGCGGCCTACCTTCAGCACGGCCAGAAACGCTTCCTGTGGAATCTCCACTGCGCCAACCTGTTTCATGCGCTTCTTGCCCTCTTTCTGCTTCTCCAGCAGCTTGCGCTTGCGGGAGATGTCGCCGCCATAGCACTTGGCCAGCACGTTCTTGCGCAGCGCCTTCACCGTGGCTCTGGCAATGATGTGCGAACCGATGGCCGCCTGCACCGCCACCTCGAACATCTGGCGCGGGATCAGTTCCTGCATTTTATCGACCAGTTCACGGCCACGATCATAGGCGCTGTCGCGATGCACGATGATCGACAACGCATCGACCTTGTCGCCATTGATCAGAATGTCGAGCTTGGCCAGCGGCGCGCTCTGGAAATGGCTGAATTCGTAGTCGAACGAAGCATAACCCCGGCTGGCGCTTTTCAGCCTATCGAAGAAGTCGAGCACCACTTCGGCCAGCGGCAATTGATATTGCAGCGACACCTGCGTGCCCAGATACAGCATCTTCTTCTGCACGCCGCGCTTCTCGCTGCACAGTTGCAGCACCGGACCCACATACTCCGGCGGCACCAGAATGTTTGCGGTGATGATCGGCTCGCGCAGGTCTTCGATCAGATTCGAGGCCGGGAGCTTCGAAGGATTATCGACATACTGCGTGCCGCCATCGGTGAGCGCCACTTCATACACCACCGTCGGCGCGCTGGTGATCAGTTCCAGGTTGTATTCGCGCTCCAGACGCTCCTGCACGATGTCCATGTGCAGCAGGCCCAGAAAGCCGATGCGAAAACCAAAGCCCAGCGCGGTGGACACCTCCGGCTCGTAGTGCAGCGCCGAGTCGTTGAGCTTGAGCTTGGCCAGCGCATCGCGGAAGGCTTCGTAATCTTCGGAGTTCACCGGGAACACGCCGGCGAACACGCGCGGCTGCACCTGCTTGAACCCCGGCAGCGGCGCGGCGGCGGGCCGCGATTCCAGCGTGATCGTATCGCCCACCGGAGCGCCGTCGATCTCCTTGATGCCGGCGATGACGAAACCCACCTCACCGGCCTTCAACTGCGGCAGCGCGACGGACTTGGGCGTGAAACGGCCGAGCTTGTCCACCTGATGCGCGCGCCCGGTGGACATCACGCGAATCTTCTCGCCCGTCTTCAGCGTGCCATTGACCACGCGCACCAGCGACACCACACCCACGTAGTTGTCGAACCAGGAGTCGATGATCAGCGCTTGCAGCAAGCCATCCGGATCGCCCTTGGGCGGCGGGATGCGCTTGACGATGGCCTCCAGCAACTCCGGCACGTTCTGGCCGGTCTTCGCCGACACGCGCTCGGCGTCGGTGGCGTCGATGCCGATGATCTCCTCGATCTCCTTGATCACCCGCTC
>JAITMN010000348.1 GCA_031277355.1 Nevskiaceae bacterium
TCGTGATCGCCATGCCGCACGATGTTCACGCCCATCGCGCGCAGCGTGGCAAGCGTCGCCAGACAATCCGCGCTGTCGAGAAAACCGCTGACTTCGGTGCGCCCGTGCGCGATGCCGCCCAGCATCAGGCTGCGATGCGAAATGGATTTGTCGCCGGGCACGCGAATTCGCCCGCTGACCTGCGTTGCCGGACTCACCCGATAATCGTTGCTCACAAGCACTCCGGCAATGCGGCCAGCAGCCGCTGATTCTGCGGCATCGTGCCCATCGTGATGCGCACACAGCGCGGCAGACCATAGCCTGCAACGGGCCGCACGATGATGCCTTGGTGCAGCAGCTTGTCGTACACCGCCTGACCACTTGCGCCCACATCGACGAGCAGAAAATTCCCCGCCGAGCGATAGGGCTTCACGCCCAGCTTCGGCAATTCGCGCAGCAGCAGTTGCTTGCCCTCATCGGCCAGTTGCACTGCGCGTGCAATCTGCTGCGCATCGCCGATGGATGTGGCCGCGCCCACCAGCCCCGGAATACTCACATTGAATGGCGCACGCACGCGATTGAGCATGTCGGCCACCTGCGGATGCGACAGCGCATAACCCACGCGCACGCCAGCCAGCGCATGCGCCTTCGAGAATGTGCGCAGCACGACCAGATTCGGGAAGCGCTCGACCAGCGTGCTGCCATCGGGACAACCATAACCGCGTGCGTATTCGAAGTAGGCTTCATCGAGCACAACGATCACCGAAGGTGGTGTGCGTTCGAGAAAGCGCAAGACGTCGGCGGTTGGACTCCACGTGCCTGTGGGATTGTTGGGGTTGGCGATGTAGACCAATCGCGTGGTGTCGTCGATCAGATCAAACATCGCTTCCAGATCGTGTCCATACGGCATGCCGGATGCTTCGTTCAACGCGGGCGCAACGCGCCCCTGCGCGCCCACCGCCTGAATCGCAAGGCCATAGATCGCAAAGGCATGCTGCGATACCACCGCCGAAGTTTCTGTGGTCAGAAACGCTTCGGCCAGCAGCACGATCAGATCGTTGGAGCCATTGCCCAGCGTAACCTGCGACATCGGCAGACCATGATGGCGTGAGATCGCCATCTTCAGGTCATGCCCATTGCCATCGGGATACAGCCAAGTCTCTTCCAGACTGCGACGCATCGCCGCCAGCGCCGCCGCACTCGGACCCAGCGGATTTTCGTTGGACGCGAGCTTCAAGACATCGGTGATGCCCAACTCGCGTTGCAACTCCTCCACCGGCTTGCCAATCACATACGGCGCGAGGCCGCGCACGGCAGCCGTGGCCAATTGCCCCGGCGCGGGCTGGGTGTTCACAACGGGTTGACTCACAGAATGGCTCGCGGATAAGAACCCAGCACGCGGAACAGACTGGCGCGTTTTTCCAGTTCCGTCAGCGCACGCGCCACCGGCGCATCTTCGGCGTGACCTTCCAGGTCGATGAAGAAGACGTAGTCCCACTTGCGCCGTCGCGAAGGCCGCGACTCGATGCGCGTCATGTTCACCTTGTGTTTGGCCAGCGGTTCGAGCAGTTGAAACAGCGCGCCGGATTCGGCGGTCTCTGCCGCCGACACCAGAATCGTGGTTTTGTCTGCGCCGCTGGGCCGCAGCCGCTTGGGGCCGATTACCAGAAAGCGCGTGGTGTTGTCGGTTGAATCTTCGATGTGCTTTGCCAGCACGTTCAGGCTGTAGATTTCCGCCGCCACATCGCTGCCAATCGCCGCCGTGTGTTTTTCATCGCGTGCGCGGCGTGCGCCTTCGGCATTGCTCGCCACCGGCACACGCTCCACCTGCGGCAAATGCTCATCGAGCCACAGACGGCACTGCGCCAAAGCCTGCGCATGCGCACAGACGCGCGCCACCTGCGACAGATCGGACATGCGCCCGATCAGGTTGTGATGCACGCGCAGTTCCACTTCGCCGCAGATGTGCAGGTGCGTGGTGAGGAACCGATCCAGCGTGTTGTTGACGGTGCCTTCGGCGGAGTTCTCCACCGGCACCACGCCGAAATCGGCAGCACCGGCCTGCACTTCCTGAAACACTTCGTCGATGGAAGTCACCGACAGCGCGCGCACCGAGTGACCAAACTGCTTCAACACGGCCTGCTGCGTGAACGTACCTTCCGGTCCCAGATACGCCACCTTCAGCGGCTTCTCCTGCGCCAGACACGCAGACATGATTTCGCGAAACAGCCGCAGGATTTCCTCATCGCGCAGCGGCCCGCCATCATTGCGCGCCACGGCCAGACGCAGCACTTCGGCCTCGCGCTCGGGCCGGTAAAAATCAACCTTCCGCCCTTCCTTGTGCTTTGAAACGCCCACCTGCTGCGCTAACCGCGCACGGCGGTTGATCAATTCGTGCAGCTCACGGTCCACCGTGTCGATCTGTTCGCGGATCGATTCGATACCGGGCTTTGCGCTCTTCTTGCTCGCCATCGCTTTATTCGCCTCAGGCGATGCTGCGCACCGACAGCACGCCTTCGATGGCGCGAATCTGCCCGCACACTGCGGCATCGACAGGGCCATCCACGTCGATCAGCGCGTAGGCCACGTCGCCGCGCGACTTGCTCAGCAGATCGGCGATGTTGATGCCTGCGCCGGCCAGCAGCGTGGAGATTTGCCCCACCATGTTTGGCACATTGCTGTTGGCAATGGCCAGCCGCGTGGTTCTTGCAGTGCGCGGCATCACCGCTTCGGGATAGTTCACCGAATTGCGGATGTTGCCGTTCTCCAGAAAATCGCGCAGTTGATCCACCGCCATCACCGCGCAGTTTTCCTCCGCTTCGACGGTGGAAGCGCCCAGATGCGGCAACGTGATCACCTTGGGATGATCCTTCGTTGCATTGGTCGGAAAATCGCAGACATAGCCATGCAGATGTCCGGCATCCAGCGCCGCCAGCACCGCCGGCACATCAACGATGCCGGCGCGCGAGAAATTCAGCACCACGCCGCCACGCGGCATCAATGCGATGCGCGATGCGTTGACCAGATTGCGCGTGCCTTCGCTGATCGGCACATGCACGCTGACCACATCCGAGCGCGAGAACAGATCATCGAGCGACAGCGCCTGCTGCACGTCTGCGGACAAGGTCCAGGCGTGCTGCACGGTGATCAGCGGGTCGTAGCCCAGCACATTCATGCCCAGCGCGAGCGCGCTGTTGGCGACTTCGCCGCCGATGGCGCCCAAGCCCACCACGCCGAGCGTGCGTCCGGGCAGTTCAAAACCGACGAAGGCTTTTTTGCCCTTTTCAACGGCTGCGTCGATGGCTGCGTCATCGCCCGACAGGCCACGCGCAAACAACCACGCCGGCCCGATGTTGCGCGCAGCGAGAAACAAACCGGCCAGCACCAGTTCTTTCACCGCGTTGGCATTTGCACCGGGCGTGTTGAACACCGGCACGCCGCGCGCTGTGAGTTGCGCCACGGGCACATTGTTCGTTCCGGCTCCGGCGCGCGCCACCGCGCACACCGAAGCGGGGATGTCGAGTTTGTGCATGTCGGTTGAGCGCAGCAGGATGGCATCGGGCTGCGGAAGTTCGGAGGCCACCTCGTAACGCTCGCGCGGCAGACGATCGAGGCCCCTGGCGCTGATGTTGTTCAGCGTCTGAATACGAAAGGGTTCAGCCATGACGGCGTTCAAACTCCTGCATGAATTGCACCAGCGCGGTTACGCCCTCTTCCGGCATCGCGTTGTAGATGCTGGCGCGCATGCCGCCGACCGAACGATGACCTTCCAGATTCACCAAACCCGCCGCAGCAGCCTCATTGAGGAAACTCTTGTCGAGGTCGGGCCTGGCGAGCGTGAACGGCACATTCATCAGCGAGCGGCAGTTCGGGGCCACCGGGTTGCGATAAAAGCCCGAAGCGTCGATGGCCGCATACAGCGCGGCAGCTTTGCGCCGGTTGCGTTCGGCCATCGTCGCAAGTCCGCCGGTGTTTTGAATCCACTGGAATACGAGGCCAGCGATATACCAGGCGAATGTGGGCGGCGTGTTCGACATCGAACCTTCGGCGGCCATCTGCGTCCAGTTGAATACCGACGGCGTGATGCTGCGAGGCTTGCCGAGCAGATCATCCCGCACGATCACCAGCGTCAACCCTGCCGGGCCGATGTTCTTCTGCGCACCGGCGTAAATCACGGCGAACTTGCTCACGTCGAGCGGCACGGAAAGAATCGAGGAGGAAAAGTCCGCCACCAGCGGCACGTCGCCCGCATCGGGGATGAACGGGAATGCGACGCCGCCAATCGTCTCGTTCGGCGTGTAGTGCAGATAGGCTGCCTGAGCGCTACGCTGCCACTGCGCTTCGGGCGGCACGCTGTTGTAGCCATCGGCGCCACTGTCGGCGACTACATGCACTTTCGCGCAGTACGCCTTGGCTTCGCTGATGGCTTTCTTCGACCAGTTGCCGGTGTTCACATAGTCCACCGTGGCATCGGCTGAGGCCAGATTCAGCGGAATGGCCGCAAATTGCCCGCTTGCGCCACCCTGAAGGAACAGCACCTTGTAGTTCGCGGGTATGCCGAGCAGCGCTCGCAGTCGCGCTTCGGCGTCTTCGGCCACCGCGATGAAAGGCTTGCCGCGATGACTGATCTCCATCACCGACATGCCGCTGTGCCGCCAATCAGGTAACTCGTCGCGTACCTGTTCAAGCACAGGCAGCGGCAATGTCGCGGGCCCTGCCGCGAAATTAAACACACGCACGATGAAGTACTCCGACTCTATGTCCGAAGAAGGAGCCGAGTATTTTATCAGATCAGGGATTGTGCGCGGTGCG
>JAITMN010000067.1 GCA_031277355.1 Nevskiaceae bacterium
TCACGAGCACCGCGCCCATCGGCACGCAGCCATTGGTCAGTCCCTTCGCGCAGGTGATGAGGTCTGGCGTTACGCCAAACTCCTGCGCGGCAAACGCCGAACCGGTGCGGCCAAAGCCGGTGATCACTTCATCGAAGATCAGCAGGATGCCGTGCTTCGTGCACAGCTCGCGCAGCTTTTGCAGATAACCCTTCGGCGGCACCAGCACGCCGGTGGAGCCGGCGACAGGCTCAACGATCACTGCCGCGATGTTCGACGCATCATGCAACCCGATGATGCGCTCCAATTCCGCCGCCAGATTCGCGCCGTGTTCGGGCTGCCCCTTCGAGAACGCGTTTTTCGACAGATCATGCGTATGCGGCAGATGATCCGCGCCCGGAATCATCACCGGCGACCACGCCTTGCGATTGGCGACCATGCCGCCAACGGTGGTGCCCGCCAGATTCACGCCATGATAGCCGCGCTCGCGGCCGATCAATCGCGTGCGCGTGGCCTGCCCGTTCAGGCGATGGTATTGCAGCGCAATCTTCAGCGCCGTCTCCACCGACTCGGAACCGGAGTTGGTGAAGAACACATGATCAAGACCAGACGGCGCGATTTTCTTCAGCTTGTTCGCCAGTTCAAATGCCGCAGGGTGCCCCACGTTGAACGGCAACGCGAAGTCCAGATTTTCCAGCGAGCGCGCAACGGCCTGCGTGATCTCCTCGCGCCCGTGACCTGCATTCACGCACCACAGACCCGACACGCCGTCGATGAGCTGACGGCCATCGTCGGTCCAGCAGTAAACGCCCTTGGCGCGCGTCAGCAGGCGCGGCGCAGCCTTGAACTGGCGATTGGCCGTGAACGGCATCCAGTGCGCTTCAAGGTCTTCGCGCGCCAGAGCGTGCGCGGCAAAGTCGGTGGAAGGGTCGGTGGAGGCAATATCCAGGCGAGCGTTCATGGTCGAGGATTGTCTATAATTGCCCGCACTATGACAATCGACGCGGGTGAGCAGCCGCTGACCACGCACACTGCCCACAGCGGACCACACCTCATTCACTGGCGCGCGCGGGCGCGCGATCTGCGGCCCGATGGCAGGCTTTTCATCGACGGTCAGCGCAGGCCGGCGGCATCGGGCGCAACCTTCCACGACATCAGCCCCATCGACGGGCGCGTGGTGGCGCAAGTGGCCGCAGGCGATGCAACCGACGTGGATGAGGCAGTCGCCGCCGCGCGCCGAGCCTTTGATTCCGGCGCTTGGGCGCAGACCGCGCCGCGCCATCGCAAGCAGGTGCTGCTGCGTTTTGCCGAATTGCTGCACGCGCATCGCGAGGAACTGGCGTTGCTGGAAACGCTGGATGTGGGCAAGCCCATCGCCGATTCGCTCAGTGTGGATGTGCCTTCGGCCATCAACTGCATGCAGTGGTATGCCGAGAGCATCGACAAGCTCTACGATGAAGTTGCGCCAACGCCGCCCGATACGCTGGCGATGATCAGGCGCGAACCCCTGGGCGTGGTAGGCGCGGTGGTGCCGTGGAATTTTCCGTTGCTGATGGCGATGTGGAAAATAGGCCCCATTCTTTCCGCCGGTAATTCGCTGGTGCTGAAACCTTCGGAGAAATCTCCGCTGTCGGCGCTGCGCGCGGCGGCGCTGGCGGTGGAGGCCGGATTGCCGCCGGGCGTGTTCAATGTCGTCACCGGCTTCGGGCACACCGCAGGCCGCGCGTTGGCGCTGCATGAAGATGTGGATGGCATCGGCTTCACCGGCTCCACTGCCACCGGCAAACTCATTCTGCAATACGCTGCGCAATCGAATCTGAAGCGCGTATCGCTGGAATGTGGCGGCAAGTCGCCGAATGTGGTGATGGCCGATTTCGATGACATCGAGCGCGTTGCGCGCGCATCGGCGTTGGCGATTTTTTTCAATCAGGGGCAAATGTGCTCAGCCGGTTCGCGGCTGATCGTTCACGAGTCGCTGCGCGATCGCTTGTTGGCGAGCATTGTCAAAGTGGGCGAAGAACTCACGCCGGGCGATCCGCTCGATCCGGCCACGCGCCTCGGGGCGATTGTCGATGCGCAGCAGATGCAGCGCGTGCTGGGCTACATCGCATCGGCGCAGCAAGACGGCGCGCGTTTGGCGCTGGGTGGCCGTCAGGTGCGCGCCGAAACCGGTGGCTTCTTCATCGAGCCTACCGTGTTCGACAACGTGCAGCCCTCGATGCGCATCGCGCGTGAAGAAATCTTCGGTCCCGTGCTGTCGGTGCTCACGTTTCGCACCGAACAAGAAGCGGTGGCGCTCGCCAACGATTCCACCTACGGCCTTGCCGCCGCCGTCTGGACGCGCGATCTGGCCTGCGCGCATCGCATGTCGCGCGCGATTCGCGCGGGCATGGTGTATGTGAACTGCTACGATGCGGACGACATCACCGTGCCCTTCGGCGGTTTTCGCCAATCCGGCATTGGCCGCGACAAATCGCTGCATGCCTTCGACAAATTCACCGAATTGAAAACAACGTGGATCGACCTCAACTGAGCTTTGCGGCCACCGTGCCGCGCGGCTTGTCAGACTTGCTGGCAACGGAACTTGCCGCGCTCGGCGCCACCGACGTGCGCGATACCGGCAGCGGCGTGCGTTTCACCGGCACGCTGCAAATCGGCTATCGCGCCTGCCTGGAATCGCGTCTTGCCAGCCGCGTGTTGCTGGAAGTTGCGCGCGGCCCGGTGGTCAGCGTGGAGGATTTCTACGCGCTGGCGCGCAGCGTGGATTGGCGGCAGCATCTTGATCCGCGCGGCACGCTGGCCTGCGAATTCACCGGCGTTCATCCGCAGTTTCGCAACACGCATTTCGGCGCGCTGAAATTGAAGGATGCGATCTGCGATCAATTGCGCGACGCCACCGGCCATCGTCCCGAAGTGCAGACTCAGCAGTCTGATCTGCGCGTACACGCGCACGCCAATCGCGGCGAAGTCACGGTGCTGATTGATCTGGCTGGTGATTCGCTGTCGCGTCGCGGCTATCGTCTGGCCGGCGGCGAAGCGCCGCTGCGCGAGAATCTGGCGGCGGGCATTTTGCTGCGCGCGGGTTGGCCCGCGATCTGCGCAGTGGGCGGTGAGTTTCTCGATCCGATGTGCGGCTCTGGCACCTTCGCCATCGAAGCGGCGTGGATCGCCACGCACACCGCGCCCGGATTGCTGCGCGAACAGCAGCGCGGTCACTGGGGTTTCACGCATTGGCGCGCCCATGATGCAGCGCTGTGGCAGCAGGTGGTGGAGCAGGCCAGTGCGCGGCAACTTCAGCAGTTGCCCGTGATCGTGCGCGGCGCAGATCGCAATCGCGCGGCCATTGCCACCGCACAGGGCAACGCGCGTCGCGCCGGCGTGAGCCGCGATCTGGTGTTCCTGCATCAAGACATCGCGCAGTTGCATCCGGCCAATGTCAACGACGATGCACCGCCGGGCCTGCTGTGCGTGAATCCGCCCTATGGTCAGCGCATCACCGGCGATGAAGAAGCCGCTGCCGCGCACCGCGCCATCGGCGAAGCGTTGCGTGGTCCTTTCACGCACTGGTCCGCCGCAGTGATCACCGGACAACCCACGCTCGGCCAATTGATCGGCGTTGAAGCCAGTCGCGTGCATACGTTGTGGAATGGCGCGCTGGAATGTCGTCTGCTGCGATTTGCGCCGGGTCAGCGCCGTGCGCGCCGCGAAACCGGCGCAGGCGTCGTGCTCGATGATGCTCAGCGCAGCGCCAGCCCCGGTGCGCAGATGTTCGCCAATCGCCTGCGCAAGAATCTGCGCGTGCTGGGCAAGCAAGCCAAGCGCGAAGCCGTGACCTGCTGGCGGCTGTACGACGCAGACATGCCCGAATATGCCATTGCGGTTGATCTGTACACCGGCGCCGGACCCGACGAAGGCAAGCGCTGGCTATACGTTCAGGAATACGAAGCGCCGGACACCGTTGATGCCGCTGCGGCAAAACGCCGCCGCGAGGAGGCATTGTCTGTGTTGCCCGAAGTCACCGGTGTGCCGTTGCAGGACATTCGCCTGCGCACACGCCGAAGGCAGAAGGAGGGCGGCCAATACGCCAAGCTCGCGCGGCGCGAGCAGTTCCACATCGTCGAAGAAGCCGGCTTGCGCCTGCGCGTGAATCTTACGGACTACCTCGACACGGG
>JAITMN010000187.1 GCA_031277355.1 Nevskiaceae bacterium
GCCGACGTGTGCATGGTGGAAATCGGCGGCACGGTGGGCGACATCGAATCGCTGCCGTTTCTGGAAGCCATCCGCCAGATGGGCGTGGAACTGGGCCGCGATCACTGCATGTACATGCACCTGACGCTGGTGCCGGTGGTGGGCGGTTCGGAGATCAAGACCAAGCCCACGCAACATTCGGTGAAGGAACTGCGCGGCATCGGCATCCAGCCGGACGTGCTGCTGTGCCGCTGCAAGGATTCCATTCCCGAAGAACAGCGCCGCAAGATCGCGCTGTTCACGAATGTGGATGAACGCGCGGTGATCAGCGCGGTGGACGCCGACGACATCTACAAAATCCCGCTGCTGCTGCACGAACAGGGTCTCGACGCCATTGTCGTGGATCGTCTGCGTTTGAGTGTGCCACCCACCGATCTGGCGCAGTGGCGCGAGGTGGTGCAGGCCAGGACGCGCTCGGAGGCCAGCGTCGATATCGCGATGGTGGGCAAGTATGTGCAGATGCGCGACGCCTACATCTCGCTGAACGAGGCGCTGATGCACGCAGGGCTCAAGAGCCGCACGCGCGTCACCGTTCACTACATCGAATCCACGGACATCGAAGCCAATGGCACGGGTTGTCTGGAAGCGATGGATGCGGTGCTGGTGCCGGGCGGTTTCGGCGAACGCGGCGTGGAGGGCAAGATCGCGGCGGTGCGCTATGCGCGCGAACGCGGCGTGCCTTACCTGGGCATTTGCCTTGGCATGCAGGTGGCGGCCATCGAGTTTGGCCGCAATGTGTTGGGCCTTGCCGATGCCAACAGCACGGAATTTGATCGCGGCACATCGAGCCCCGTGATCGCGCTGATCACCGAATGGCAGGATCAGGCGCGCGGCGCGCAGCAGCGCAACGAGGGCGCTGATCTGGGCGGCACGATGCGGCTGGGCGCGCAGGACGTGCAGTTGAACGAGAACACGTTGGCCCAAACGCTGTACGGCAGTGCGAAGATTCGCGAGCGTCACCGTCATCGCTTCGAATTCAACAACAATTCCCTCGCCGTTTATCGCAAGGCCGGCATGCGTTTTTCCGGTTTCTCGCAGGATGGATTGGTCGAGATCATCGAGATTCCCTCGCATCCGTGGTTTCTTGCCACGCAGTTTCACCCCGAGTTCACCTCCACGCCGCGCAACGGTCATCCGCTGTTCACCGGCTTCGTGAAGGCGGCCCGGGCCGCGCGTGCGGCGCAGTTGCCGCAGGCGGCAGCCTTGTGAAGCTGGCGGGCGTTGAAATCGGCAACGATCAGCCGCTGTTTGTGATCGCCGGTCCCTGCGTGATCGAAAGCCAGGCGCTGGTGGAGCAGGTGGCCGGTGCGATGGTGGAACTGACACAGCGGTTGGGCGTGCCGTATGTGTTCAAGGCGTCCTTCGACAAGGCCAATCGTTCCTCGGCCCAGAGCTTTCGCGGGCCGGGTATTGAAAAGGGTCTGGCCGTGCTCGAAAGCGTGCGCAAGCGCTTCAATGTGCCGGTGCTGACCGACGTGCACGAAGACACGCCTATCGGCGAAGTGGCCGCCGTTGTCGATGTATTGCAGACACCGGCGTTTCTGTGCCGGCAGACGAACTTCATTCAGTCCGTGGCGCGCGCCGGCAAGCCGGTGAACATCAAGAAGGGGCAGTTTCTTTCGCCCTGGGAGATGGATAACGTCGTGCAGAAGGCGCGTGCGGCCGGCAATTCTCAGGTCATGGTCTGTGAACGCGGCTTCACATTCGGTTATAACAACCTCGTGGTCGATATGCGAAGCTTGGCGGTGATGCGGCGCACGGGTTGTCCGGTGGTGTTCGACGCCACGCACTCGGTACAGTTGCCGGGCGGTCAGGGCACGGCCTCCGGCGGGCAGCGCGAGTTCGTGCCGGTGCTGGCGCGCAGCGCGGTGGCGGCGGGTGTGGCCGGTGTGTTCATGGAAACGCATCCTGATCCGGAGCATGCGTTGTCCGATGGACCCAATGCCTGGCCGCTGCAACGGATGGAGTCGCTGTTGACGATGTTGATTGAACTGGACCGCGTGATCAAAGCGCGGCCTTACGAAGAAGAAGGAAAGAACCCATGAGCCGTATCGTTGAAGTGAAGGGCAGACAGATCATCGACTCGCGCGGCAATCCCACTGTGGAAGCCGACGTGATTCTGGACTCGGGTGTGATGGGCCGTGCTGCGGTGCCTTCGGGCGCTTCCACCGGCACGCGCGAGGCGGTGGAATTGCGCGATGCAGACAAAAGCCGGTGGCTGGGCAAGGGCGTGACGAAGGCGGTGGGTCATGTGAATGGCGAACTGCGCGGGGCCATCGTTGGCCTCGATGCGTCGGCGCAAGGTGAAATCGACCATCGCATGATCGAGCTCGATGGCACGGATACGAAAAGCCGTCTGGGGGCCAATGCGTTGCTGGCCGTGTCGCTGGCCGCTGCGCAGGCTGCCGCAAGCGACGCGAAGACGCCGCTGTTTCGTCATCTGCTCGCGCTGGGCAAGAACGCCAATCGGCAGCCGGTGATGCCGGTGCCGATGATGAACATCATCAACGGCGGCGCGCATGCCGACAACTCGCTCGACATCCAGGAGTTCATGATCCTGCCCGTCGGTGCGCCGAGTCTTTCCGAAGCGCTGCGTTATGGCGCGGAGATTTTCCACACGCTGAAAAAGATTCTGCATGATCGCGGTCTTGCCACGTCGGTGGGCGATGAGGGTGGTTTTGCGCCGAACCTCGACTCCAACGAAGCCGCGCTGGGCGTGATCCTCGAAGCGGTAGACAAAGCTGGTTATCGCATCGGGCAGGATATTTACCTGGGCCTCGATGTGGCCAGCAGCGAGTTTCATCGCGATGGCCGCTACCATCTGGAAGGCGAGGGCCGCAGCTTCGATTCGGATGGCTTCGTGAAGTATCTGTCGGACCTCGTGGCGCGTTATCCGATCATCACGATTGAAGATGGCATGGGCGAATCGGATTGGGACGGCTGGGCCAAGCTGACGAAGGCGCTGGGTTCGAAGGTGCAGTTGGTGGGCGATGACCTCTTCGTCACGAACACGCGCATCCTGAAGCAGGGCATCGACCAGCACATCGCCAATTCGATTCTGATCAAGGTGAACCAGATCGGCACGCTGACCGAAACGCTGGAGGCCATCGAGATGGCCGAAGCGGCGGGCTATGCTTCGGTGGTGTCGCATCGCTCGGGCGAAACGGAGGACAACACCATCGCCGATATTGCCGTGGGCACCGCCGCCACGCAGATCAAGACCGGCTCGATGTCGCGCTCGGATCGCATCGCCAAGTACAACCAATTGCTGCGCATCGAGCAGGTGCTCGGGGCCGATGCGCGGTACGCGGGCCGTGGGGCCTTCCCCTTCGAGCTGTAGGCGGGTAGGCTCACGCCCATGAAATGGCTCATCGTTGCACTGCTGGCGGTGTTTCTGGCGATCCAGTACCGGCTGTGGGTCTCGCCCGATGGCGTCAGCGAAGTGGTGCGGTTGCGTGAGGCGGTGGCTGCGCAGAGCGATGAGAACGCCAGACTGAAACAGCGCAACGAACAGCTTGGCGCCGAAGTGCGCGATCTGAAGCAGGGCTTCACGGCACTGGAAGAACGGGCGCGCAGCGATCTGGGTTTGATCTCGCGCAACGAAACCTACTATCAGGTGGCGCCGAAGTCCGAAGCGCAGCCCGAGACGATCATCACGCCGCCGGCGGAACCTCCGGCACGCACTGCGGCGCGATAGTCCATGCGCTACTGGCTCGTGATGCCTGCCGCCGGACGCGGCCGGCGTTTTGGCAATGAGCCCAAGCAATACCAGAGGCTGTGCGGCTGCGCGCTGATTCAGTGGTCGCTGGCCCCGTTCATTGCCGATCCGCGCTGCGTGGGCATTGTCGTGGCGCTGGCGGCGGACGACACCGGCTTTGCCGCATTGCCTTGCTCGCGTCATCCCAAGGTGCGCACTGTTATCGGCGGCGCGCAGCGCGCTGATTCAGTGCGCGCGGCGGTTGAGGTATTGCCGGCGGAGAATCAGGACTGGGTGCTGGTGCACGATGCAGCGCGGCCCTGCATCAGCACAGCGGAAATCGACGCGCTGCTGGCTGCGGCGGAACACAGCGATGGCGGCGCGCTGCTGGCGGTGCCGGTTGCCGATACGTTGAAGTGTGCCGATGACGGCAATCAATCGCCCACGGTAGCGCACACGGCCCAGCGCGATGGCCTGTGGCGCGCGCTCACGCCGCAAGCGTTCACCGTGAACCTGCTGCGCCGCGCGCTGAACGCTGCGGCCGAGTCCGATCTTCACCCCACCGACGAAGCGCAGGCCGTGGAATGGCTGGGCCTTTCGCCAAAGCTCGTTGCAGGCAGCCCGCAAAACATCAAGGTGACGCAGGCCAGCGATCTGCCGCTGGCGGCGGCGATTCTCGGCGAACAACAACCCTCGACGATGCCGCTTCGCATTGGAAACGGCTTCGACGTTCACGCCTTCGGGCCGGGCGATCAGGTGATGCTCGGCGGCGTGCGTGTGCCGCATACCCAAGGTGTGATCGCGCACTCCGATGGCGACGTGCTGCTGCACGCGCTGTGCGATGCGATGCTGGGCGCGGGCGGCCTTGGCGACATCGGCATGCACTTCCCCGACAGCGATCCGCGCTGGCGCGGTGCGGCGAGCAGCCGATTCGTTGAAGCCTGCCGCGAACTGCTGGCCGGGCGTGGGCTTGCCGTCGTCAACGCCGACCTCACGCTGATCTGCGAAGCCCCGCGCGTCGGCCCGCATCGCGCGGCCATCTGCGCGCAGATCGCAAGCCTGCTGGCGCTGCCGCCGGATCGCGTGAACCTGAAGGCCACCACCACCGAAAAGCTGGGCTTCACCGGCCGGGGCGAGGGGTTGGCGGCGCAGGCCAGCGTGTTGTGCGGGCCTTTGTCGCAAGCGTTATCATTGGCAAATCATGCCCATCTATGATTTCCAGTGCGCGCAATGCGGCAAGCGATTCGAAGCGCTGGTGCGCGTGGATCACAGCGCCGAGTGTCCGGCTTGCAAGGCCACCGATGTGAAGCGTCTGTTCTCGTCGCTGGCGGCGATCAGCACGCAGAAAACCCGTTCGGTGTCGCATGGGCAAGCCCGGGCAAAAGGCATGGCGATCAAGAAGGAAAAAGATCACGCGCATGCCGAGTACATGCGCAATCACATTCGCGATCATCACAGTTGAAGCGCGGCGGTGCGCCGCGCGGTCAGCGCCGCGAGCGCATGCGCGAGGGCCGCTGCAACAGCACCAGACACGCCCCGCTGCCGCCATCCACCTCGCGCGCACTGGCGAAGGCCAGCACCGCTTCGAGTCTTCGCAGCGTGTCGTGCGTCATCTGCCGCAGCACCGGCCCGCGATGACCCGAGCGCCGTCCCTTGCCGTGAACCACGCGCACCACGCGCAAACCCTCCGCCAGCGCCGCAGCGATGAATGAGCGCAATTGCTCGCGCGCCTCATCCTCGCGCAGACCATGCAGGTCCAGTTCAGCTTCGACGCGAAACTGCCCGCGCCGCAACTGACGAAACACCATCTGGCTGATGCGCGGCCCGCGATAGAGGATTTCCTCGCCGGTTTCCAGCAGCGGCGCGTCGGGCGAGCGCAGGTCCATCAGGCTGTCGGCCAGCACCGCCTGCCGTTCGGCGCGCATCAGCACCGCGCTGGGCCGGCGCTTGGGCTTGGAGGCCAGCGCCGGTGAATCGACCGCGCGCAGGCGGCGCACGCCGCGCATCGCTTCACGAAACTGCCGATGTTCGTCCTTCGTCACCCTATCCGCCTTTGCCCGCGCCTGCTCCGATCACGGTAGCTGCCATGCAGAGCGCCGCTTTCTAGTATATTTGCGCCCCGGACTCCCCACTCGGTCTGGAATGAAAATCCTGGTCAGCAACGACGACGGCTATCGCGCCGCCGGTATTCTGCATTTGAACGATGCGCTGCGTCCTTTGGCCGAGACGACGGTCATGGCGCCGGATCGCAATCGCAGCGGCGCGAGCAATTCGCTCACCCTCGATGTTCCGCTGCGCGTGTTTGAAGCCAGCCCCGGCGTGTACTACGTGGCCGGCGGCACGCCCACAGACTGCGTGCACATCGCGATCTCCGGCTATTTCGACGATGAATTCGATCTGGTGTGTACCGGCATCAACGATGGTCCGAATCTGGGCGACGACACGCTGTATTCGGGCACCGTCGCGGCGGCCATCGAGGGGCGCTTTCTGGGGCTGCCCACCGTGGCGTTCTCGCTGTGCATGGATCACGGCACGGGCCGTCACTTCGTCACCGGGGCGAAGGTGGCGCGTGCGCTGATCAGCCGCCTGCTCGAAGCGCCGCTGGAACGTGGGTTCACGCTGAACGTGAACATCCCCGATCTGCCCTACGATCAGATTCGCGGCATCAAGGCCACGCGGCTGGGCGGACGTCATCGCTCCAAACCCATCGTGCCGGTGGCCGATCCGCGAGGCCGTCCGATGTACTGGATTGGTCCGGCGGGCGAGGGGCAGGACGCAGGCCCCGGCACCGATTTTGATGCAGTCGCCAATGGCTATGTTTCGGTAACGCCGCTGCAAATCGACCTCACGCGCCACACCGCGCTGCCAACGATAGAGCAATGGCTGAGGCCGCTGTCATGAGTCCTGCGATGAGTCACGCCGGCATCGGCATGACTTCGGCGCGCACGCGCGATCGTCTGGTGCAACGTCTGCGCGAACAGGGCATCACAAACCTGAAGGTGCTGGAACGCATCCGCACCGTGCCGCGTCATATCTTCGTTGATGAAGCTCTCGCCAGCCGCGCCTATGAAGACACCGCGTTGCCGATTGGCTGGGGCCAGACGATCTCGCAGCCCTACATCGTCGCGAAGATGACCGAAGCGCTGATCGCAGGGCCTGCGCTGCGCAAGGTGCTGGAAGTGGGCACCGGCTGCGGTTATCAAACCGCAGTGCTCGCGCCGCTGGTGGCTACGCTTTATTCGGTGGAGCGCATCGCGCCGCTGGTCAAACGTGCGCGCGAGCGCGTGCGCAGTCTCGACATCAACAACGTGCGTTTCAAACATGGCGATGGCATGAAGGGCTGGTCCACGCAAGCGCCTTTCGATGGAATTCTGGCCGCCGCAGCGCCGCTGACGATTCCCGAAACGCTGGTGGAACAACTGGCCATTGGCGGCCGCCTGATCGTGCCGGTGGGACCGGAAGGTCAGCAGCAGTTGTTGCGCATCACGCGGCGCGAAGCCGGTCTGCATCGCGAGGTGTTGGGCACGGTGTCGTTCGTGCCGTTGCTGGCGGGGTTGGGCTAGACGTTCAGACGATGAGTTGTCAATAGGCGACTAGGGGATTCCCCTAATTGCTGCCGGAAGCAGCACATAGCACTTGCCGTCAGCAGCAATCAGTGGTCAGATGTCTGTCAGTTGCGACAGGCTCACCGGACGAAGACACAGGGGATTGAAGGCTGGGGACGGATACAAAAAAAGCAAAACCCGATCGATACAAAAAAACAAGAAGCGTCCTGGCCGTTAGTTTTCGAGTCTGTCAGCTCTGAACGAGGGGTCAGTTAGGTTCAAGAATCTTCGGTCCTGATTCCCTGTGTCTTCCTTCGGTGAGCCTGCCGCGCCATTCCCGGCGCGGCAGGTCAGTCAAAACTTCAAATCAGACTTCGTCGATCACTCGCCGCCGGGGCCTGCGCCGGCTGCACCGGCCTTCGTGACGCCCAGCAATTCGATGTCGAACACCAGCGTTGCGCCGCCACGCATCTGCGGCGGACGGCCTTCGTCGCCATAGGCCAGATCAGACGGGCACACCACCTGCGCCTTGCTGCCCACGGCCATCAATTGCACGGCTTCGGTCCAGCAGGGGATCACGCCCGACAGCGGGAATTCGATCGGCTCGCCGCGTTCCACGGAGCTATCGAAAACCTTGCCGTCGGTGAACTTGCCGGTGTAGTGCACGTTCACCACGTCTTCGGCCGTGGGCTTCTCGCCGCTGCCGGGTTGCGTGATGCGGATCACGAGGCCGCTTTCGGTCTTCGTTGCACCTTGTTCTGCGGCAGCCTTGGCAAGGAACTCCGCGCCTGCGGCCTTTTCCTTCTCGGCGGCTTCGGTTATGCGCCTGGTTTCCAGTGCCTGAAGTGCGGGCATCGCCGCTTCCAGGGCGTCCTGATCCATCACGGACTTGTCTTGTGCGCTGGCGCTGAAGCCGGCCAGCACCATCTTCAGTTCTTCGTCGGTGAAGTTGAAGCTGCGGACGTTCGCGGCCAGCACTGCGCCGACTGCGTACAGCGCCTTTTCGTCGTCGGTGGTGGGTGTGGACGTGGGCTGCGCCGCCTGCGTGCAGCCGACCAGGCTGGCGACGACGGCAGGGATCAGCAGGGCAACTTTGATGCGCATGCGGGCTCCGGAAAGGGGGGTTGAGAAAAGGGCGGCCAGTCTATGCCGTTCGGGGCGTCTGCGCGACCCGTCGTGCGGGGCAGACGGCCCGGAACGTCAAAAAAATCAGGGGAACAGCAGCGCGATGACCGGGCGGTCTTCCTGCGCCAGCACGTTGTAGGTGCGGCAGGCCGCGCCCAGATTCATCGGCTCCAGCGCGGCGGCGTGTTCGGCGCACAGGCTGCGCAGCGCGGGCAGATTGGCGGTTGCGCCCGGCGGTGCGCCGAGCAGCAGGATGCGCGGGGCAAGGGGCCAGAGGGGGGCGAGCGCCGCTGCGTCGAGTGCGGCGATGTTGGCGATCCAGGGCGCGATCACTTGATCGGGGCTCAACGCCACGGGCGCGTTGTGGCGCTGCGCACCGATCTGGATGAAGCCATCGCCGTAGCCGGTCACCAGATGGATGGGCGCGCGGGTGTGCTCGTGCAGTTTCATCGCCGGTACGATACGGCATATGCGGCTTACTCTGTGCGTCACGGATTTTCATTTGGAGCAGGCGGCGCTGGGGGCGGGCGCGGCTGAGCGTTTGCCTGCGTTGCCGGGGCTGGAATCGTTGTTGCGTCAGGGGCGGGGGCTTGCGCCGCAGCCGGACTGGCGTGCGGCGTTGCTGGTGGAGGCGGGGGTGCCGGCGGCGTCGGCGCAGGCTTTGGCATTGGCTCCGGCGCACGTCGCGGCGCGCTTGCTGGATGTTGCGCCCGGCAACGGGTTGTGGTTTGCGCAGCCGGTGCATCGGGTGGCGGGGATCAGCCGGGTGAGTTTGCATGCGGCGGGGTTGTTGCGCTTGTCGCCGGAGGAAGCGTTGGGTTGGAGCGAGGAGTTCAATCGCGCGTTCGACGGCAGCGGACTGCGTCTGCATCCGCTTGCGCCGACATTGCTGATGGAGGGGTTGCCATCGGATGCGCAGGGGCAGGGCGATCCGGCGCGATGGCTCGGCGCTGCGCTGTCGGCGTCGATTGCGCCCGGCGCGGCCGATCGCGCGATGCGGGCAGTGGGCGCGGAGATCGAGATGTGGCTGCACGAGCATCCGCGCAATCAGGCGCGCGAGCGCAGAGGTGAATTGGCGGTGAATGGGTTGTGGTTGTGGGGCGGTGGGCGTGGTGAGAATGGCGAACTCGATGTGTTGACGATCAACAAGCAGACGGGCACGCAGTCAGCGTTGCCGCCGGCCTATGGCGACGACGTTTTTCTTCGCGGGCTGTGGAAGGCGCGCGGCGGTGCGGTGGAGCGGGCTGATCGCTTCGCCGATCTGCCTGCGGGAACCGTTGAAGCCATCGTGTGTTGCAGCGCTGCCGCATCGGGTCCGCGCGATGATCCGATGCAGCGATTGGAAAATGATTGGTTCGCGCCGCTTCGCGATGCGTTGGCGCGGCGTGAACTGGCCTCGCTGCGATTGTGGATCGGAGGACGAGGTTGGCGCATCGCGCCCTCATGGCTGCCGCGTCTGCCTTGGCGAAGACCCGTGCGCTGGTGGCGCGAGGCGGCAACGTGAGCGCGATGGCTTCGCGCAGGATTCGTGAGCGCGCCGTGCCGATGGCTCCGGAGTTGAGCGGTGATGTTCCGCCCTTGCTTCAACGCATCTACGCCGCACGCGGCATCGGTCGCGCCGCGCAGGTAACCACCGACATCGCCGCGCTGCTGCCGATCAGTTCACTGGATGGAGTGAGTCAAGCCGCCGCGCTGCTGAAGCGTCATCGCAATGGGCGGATTCTCGTCGTCGGCGACTACGACGCCGATGGAGCCACCAGCACCGCGCTGATGCTGCGTGCGCTGCGCGGATGGGGTTTTGCGCAGGTGGATTTTCTCGTACCGGATCGCTTTCGTTTCGGTTATGGCCTCACGCCGCCCATTGTCGCGCTGGCGCGCGAGCGCGATCCCACGTTGCTGGTGACGGTGGACAATGGCATCGCCAGCAATGAAGGCGTTGCCGATGCGCGTACGGCGGGCATCGACGTGCTGATCACCGACCATCATCTTGCCGGCGAGCATTTGCCCGACGCCAATGTGATCGTCAATCCCAATCTGATCGGCAGCAGCTTCGGCAGTCGCGCGCTGGCCGGCGTGGGTGCAGCGTTCTATGTGCTGGCGGCGTTGCAGCGGCAATTGCAGAGCGAAGCATCGTTGCCGCCCGGCGCGGCATCGGTGGCGCAGTTTCTCGATCTGGTTGCGCTGGGCACCGTGGCAGATGTGGTCATGCTCGATCAGAACAATCGCATCCTCGTTGCGCAGGGTTTGCAGCGCATCCGCGCCGGTCGCTGCGTGCCGGGTATTCGCGCGTTGCTGGAAGTGGGGCGTCGCGAGCTGGATCGTCTCGTCGCCAGCGATCTGGGGTTTGCTGTTGGGCCGCGTCTGAATGCGGCGGGGCGCCTTGATGATATGTCCATCGGTATTCGCTGTCTGTTGACCGATTCGCTTGACGAGGCGCGTGCGTTGGCCGCGCAACTGGATGAACTGAATCGCCAGCGCCGCGAGATCGAAGGTCAGATGCAGGAGCAGGCATTGGCCGCAGTGCGCATGCTGGCGCGGCGGCCGCCTTCACAGCAGCGTCAAGGTTTGGTGTTGTACGACGCCGACTGGCATCAGGGCGTGGTGGGTCTGGTTGCCAGTCGTGTGAAGGATCATGCGGGCCGTCCGGTGATTGCCTTTGCACCGGCAGGCGACAACCTCACGCTGCGCGGTTCGGGCCGCTCGATTGCCGGCGTGCATATCCGCGATGTGATCGACACGATTGCCGTGTCGCATCCGGGCCTGATCCTGCGCTTTGGCGGACATGCAATGGCCGCCGGATTGACGATAGCCGAAACATCGCTCGATGCATTTGCCCGCGCATTCGATGAAGAGATTGCGCGCTGCCTGCAACGCATCGACCCGGATGATGCGATCTGGACCGACGGTGAATTGAATGTTGCCGACCTGTGTCTGCAAACCGCTGAAGTGCTGCGTGAAGCCGGACCTTGGGGACAAGGCTTCCCCGAACCCTGCTTTCACGGCAATTTTGAAGTGGACGCCTCGCGTGTCGTCGGCGAAAAGCATGTGAAGTATTGGTTGCGTCCTGCGGGCAGCAGTACGCGCCTCGACGCCATCGCCTTCAATCTGCTCGGCGAGCAGTTCACCGCGCCGCCCGAAGGTACGTTGCAATTGGTGTATCGCCTCGATGTGAATCACTACCAGGGCGAGCGGCGTTTGCAATTGCTCGTCGATCACGTGGCGCAAGCGACGAAAGACAAATGAGAACGATTCGGTGATGCGTTGAAT
>JAITMN010000193.1 GCA_031277355.1 Nevskiaceae bacterium
CCGATAGCGATTGGCGATGTAGGCGCCCGGCTTCAACTCAACGCCCCGATAGTCGGCGCTTGCGACGCGCACCGCCAAAGCGCTGCCGCCATCGCTGCCGCAGTTTCACGATCATGCGCGCCGCACGCCGCCGCATTTGAATCAACCAGATGCGAGGCCGCTCGAATTCCAGACTCAAAATACCAAGCCCAATGGGGATGACCACCACCGCAGGCCCCGGCAACACAATCATCAGCAGCCCCGCAAACAGCACCGCACCACCGACGATGCCGATGACGATGCGTTTGCCCCAACGAAAAATTCTGTACACGAAACTGCCGTCTCAGCCGCCCAAAAACATTCGGTAGGCCGGATTGGTGGACTCATCGAAATAGGGATAGTTCAGATCAATCAGATGACGTTGAAGTTCCCCGCGTTCGTCAGGCGAAACCTGAATCCCCACCAGCACGCGGCCACAATCCGAACCGTGATTGCGATAGTGGAACAGGCTGATGTTCCAGCGCGTGCCCACGGCTTCGAGAAAACGCAGCAGCGCGCCGGGCCGTTCGGGAAACTCGAAGCGAAACAGCAATTCATCGTCGAGCCCCGGCGAACGGCCACCCACCATGTGACGCACATGCGTCTTGGCCAATTCGTTGTCGGTCAGATCGAGCACGCGATAACCGGCGTGGCGCAGTTGTTCGGCAATGCGTTCGCGCTCGGCCGCGCCCTGCCCGCCCAGATTCACGCCCACGAATACATTGGCGCGCTCGCGCCCCTGCTCGCGGTAGTTGAACTCGGTGATGTTGCGCAAGCCCAGCGTGCGGCAGAAGCTCAGGAAGCTGCCGCGCTGTTCGGGAATCTCCACCGCGAACAAGGCTTCGCGGCCCGCGCCCACATCGGCGCGCTCGGCCACATAGCGCAGGCGGTCGAAGTTCAGATTCGCGCCGCTGTTGATCGCAACCAGACGCTGACCCTTGCAAGATTCGCGCGCCACATAGTTCTTCAGTCCCGCGATCGCCAGCGCGCCGGAGGGTTCGGGCACCATGCGCGTGTCTTCGAAGATGTCTTGAATCGCCGCGCAGATTTGATCGGTATCGACCAGCAGCACTTCATCGACGAAGCGCTGCGCCAGCGCGAAGGTCTGCTCGCCGACGCGGCGCACCGCAACGCCATCGGCGAAGATGCCCACGTGATCGAGCGTGACGCGATGACCCGCACGCAGCGAATCGTGCATCGCGGCGGCGTCTTCGGGTTCCACGCCGATCACGCGCGTGCGCGGGCAGACCGCTTTCACATACGCCGCGACACCGGCGATCAACCCGCCGCCGCCCACCGGCACGAATATCGCATCCACTTCGCCGTGCGCCTGACGCAGGATTTCCATGCCGATGGTGCCCTGCCCCGCGATCACATCCGGATCATCGAAGGGATGCACGGACACCATCCGACGCTGCGCCGCGATCTGCACCGCGTGCTCGGAGGCCGCGTCGTACACATCGCCGTAGAGCACCACTTCGGCGCCCAGATTCTTCACCGCATCGACCTTGATCTGCGGCGTCGTCACCGGCATCACGATCACGGCGGGTATGCCGCGACGGCGCGCCGCCAGCGCCACGCCCTGCGCGTGATTGCCGGCCGAAGCGCAGATCACGCCATGCCGCGCCACGTCTTCGGGCAGATTCGCAATCTTGTTGCATGCCCCGCGCAGCTTGAACGAGAACACCGGCTGCATGTCTTCGCGCTTGAGCAGCACTTCATTGCCGGTGCGCGCCGACAAACGTGGCAAGGCATCGAGCGCAGTCTGCGACGCCACGTCGTAGACCCGCGCTTTGGCGACGCGCTCTACCCAGGACTCACTCATTCGGTTTGGTGGAAGACGAAAGCGATGTTGCCGACCAACAGCCGGTCGCCATCGCGCAACCCCTGACGGCTCACGCGCTGGCCATTGACCAGCACGCCATTGGTGCTGTTCAGGTCTTCCACCAGACAGTCGCGGCCATTGGACAACACGATGGCGTGGTGGCGGCTGGCGTAGGTGGTGTCGATGCGAATGTCGTTGTCGGCGGTGCGGCCAATCGTTGTGCGACGCCCCAGCGTGTAGCGAATCTCGCGGCCGTCCTCCATTCGCACCAGCGTGCGCGAAGGCATTGCATCCGGGTGTGCCGCCGGCACACGCAAAGCCGGTCGCGGGCCGCTGTCGGCGAGCCCACCACCGGCAAACGCAGGGTCGATGATGTCTTGCGTGGCGAGGATGTCGGGCGTCACGACCACATCCTGCGTGCTGCTCAACGACACCGGCGGGCGCTTGCTCAATTCCGCCGAAAGCTCGGCGATACGCTGCTGAAGCCGCCGCGTTTCGTCTTGCAGATGCGCGATCTGCAATTGCTGCGCGCGGTGCGCGGCGGTGTCGGCCGGGGAAACCGGCATCGGCGGCGGCGCATCGGCAGCGGCTTCGTTGCGCCGCTGCAATTTTTCGCAACGCGCCTCCAACTCGGCAATCGTGCGCTGATCCGCCGCGCGCCAGCTCAGCGCGGTCTGCAACGATTCATGCAGACGTTCGCTGCGCTCACGCAGTTCGTTGACGTCCATCGACTCGTGACGCAGCGCCTGCGCGCGCTGTTCCATCTGCGCACGCGCCTCTTCCAGCGCGCGGCGCTGCGCCTCACTCTGCTGCTGCGCGGCGAGCAGTTCGGCCTGACGGCGCTCGATATCGGCGCGCACCGCAGACAGTGATTCGCCATCATTGAGCCACGCGCGCAGTTGCTTCTCGCGAGCCAGCGCATCGCCAAGGGATTCTTCGAGCCGGGCGATGCGCTCATCGCGGCCCTTGATCTCCTGCTCCAGCTCGCGCAGCCGGCCCGAATCGGGCGGCGGTGGGGGTGGGGGCGGAGGAGGCGGAGGCGGCGGCGGCGGCTGGCGCGCAGGCGCGGGACGGCGCGGCATCATCACCGTGAGATTGCCGGTGACTTCGGACTCGTCTATCCCCTCATCCTTCACCCCGGTGATGCGCAGCACCGGCATCTCGTCGGTGGCGTCGAGGTCTGGGACGGGCGGCAGTGGCGGGCGGCGGGAAGACATGTTGTGGCAGTCTACCGTTGCTCACGCCAGAAAATGTTGCACGGACTCGACAAGATCAGCCGCATCGGCGTCGGCCACCCTCAGCACCGGCAACGCGGCGGGCGTGGGCGCGGCGGATACGTCGGCGATCAGCACCCAGCGCCGCACCGCCTGCGGACGCTCGGCCACCAGCGCCCGCGCGGCGGCACAGCCCTCGCCGCGGGCGATCAGATCGAAGCGACGGATACGCATGGACTCGAGGAAATCCGCCGTGGCGAGCGCAGCGGCGGCGGCAGGCGGCTCTCCGGCCGGCGCGGGATCGGACTGCCCCTGCCCCGGCAAATCAAGCGCATACACCGACCGCTCCGGCCCCAGCGCCGCCAGCAGCGGCAGGAACACGCGCCCGGTCTGCCCCGCGCCGTGCAGACACACCACCGGCGTCAGTTCGTCGAAGCCGCCCCCGGCGGGAATCGCGTTGTGCAGATGCAATTGGCCGTAGCGGCATTCGTGGTAGGCGCGCCGCAGCCGGGGCGGCGGCCTCGTCCCGGCAGTGGGTTTGCTGCTGCGCGAGCCCGCCATCGCCTGCGCCCTAGAACATCTCGGAGGCGTCCGGCCGCTCCACCGCCGCCTGCGCCTGCTGTTTGCGCGCGGCGATGTGATCGCCGGTGATCATCGCGTCGTAGCCCAGACCCGGCCCCACCATCGGGTACACGCCCGCATCGGGGTCGATCATCACTTCGAGGAAGGCCGGGCCGGGGAAGGCCAGCCACTCGGCCACCAGATGCGGCACGTCGGCCTTGTTCGACAGGCGTCTGGCCCAGCCAAAACCATCGGCCTGCGCCGCGCGCACAAAGTCTTTCTTGTGGAGGGATTTATCGGACGAGGCCATGCGGCCGCTGAAAAACAGCTTCTGCCACTGCCGCACCATGCCGTCGCCGACATTGTTCAGCACGCACACCTTCACCGGCAGATCGTAGGTGGTGACGGTTTCCAGTTCGCCGAAATTCATGCGGATGCTGGCGTCGCCGTCGATGTCGATGACGAGACGATCAGGGTGCGCCACCTGCGCGCCAATCGCCGCAGGCAGACCAAAGCCCATCGTGCCCATGCTGCCGGAGGTGAGCCACAAACGCGGCTCGCTGAAGTCGAGGTATTGCGCGGCCCACATCTGATGCTGGCCCACGCCGGTGGCGACGATGGCCTTGCCCTGCGTGTGGCGATTGATTTCCTCCAGCACGTAGTAGGGCTGGATCAGCGCGCTGTCGCGGTCATAGTTCATTGCGTAGTCGCGCTTCAGCGCAGCCACTTCGGCATGCCACGCGGAAAAATCCGTGCGCACGCCCTGCTGCCTGCCCCACGACAACAAACTGCGCAGCGCTTCAAGCAGATCGCCCACATGACTCCAGGTAACCTGCTTGACCTTGTTGATCTCGGCCGGATCAACATCCAATTGCGCGATCTGTCTGGCGCGCGGCGCGAACTTCGCCGGCGCACCGGCCACGCGATCATCAAAACGCGCGCCCATCGCAATGAGAAAATCGCAGTCTTCCACCGCGTAGTTGGCAAACGCCGCGCCGTGCATGCCCAGCATGCGCAGACTCAGCGCTTCGTGCGTATCCACCGCGCCAATGCCCATCAGCGTCGTGACCACGGGAATACCAAACGTGGCGGAGAACTCGCGCAGCAACCGCGCTGCGCCGGCATGAATCACGCCGCCGCCGGCATAGATCAGCGGACGCTTCGACGCCTGCAACATCTGGAAGAACGAGGCGGCCTGCGGCTCCGGCAAGCGCCGCGAGAGCAACTCGTGCATGCGCTGCTGATACGTGCCGATGGAGACCAGCGTGCCGCTGCCCACATACGCGCCCTGCCAGTTCTGCACGTCCTTCGGGATATCCACCACCACCGGACCGGGGCGGCCCGAGCGCGCCAGTTCAAACGCGCTGCGAATCGTGGCTTCCAATTTCTCCGGATCGGTGACGAGAAACACATGCTTGGCCACCGCGCCCATCAGCGCGGCAATCGGCGCTTCCTGAAACGCATCGGTGCCGATGGCCGCACGCGGCACCTGCCCGCAGATCACCACCATCGGGATCGAATCGGCCATGCAATCGCGCACCGGCGTGACCGTGTTCGTTGCGCCGGGACCGGAAGTGACCAGCGCCACGCCCACCTGCCCGGTGGAACGCGAATAGCCCGCCGCCATGAAACCGGCGCTTTGCTCATTGGAGGGCACCACCAGCGGCAATTGCCGCCGGCCCAGCCGCTGCTGCTCGGCGTTGTGCAAAAACACCGCGTCGTACACCGGCAGCACCGCGCCGCCGCTGTAGCCAAAAATGACGCTGACGCCTTCGTCGGCCACCACCTGCACCACCATCTGAGCGCCGGTCATCGTCTGGCCGGCGAGCGGGTGGGGGGAGGAGGAAGCGGGCAGCGGAGCGGTGGCAGTGCGGTTCATCACAAAAGCGTATCAGTTCAAGGGGCCCGAACCCAAGCCCGGTACTGTCCAAGCAGCATAAAAAACCCGTAAGCTATGGGGTTCCATGCGCCATATCATCGGAATTCTGCTCCAGAACGAGTCCGGGGCCCTGCTGCGGGTAGCCGGCCTGTTCTCCAACCGGGGCTACAACATCGAATCGCTGTCGGTGGCGACCACCGACGACGCCACGGTTTCCCGCATCACGCTGGTGACCACCGGGTCCGAAGCGGCCATCCAGCAGATCGTTGCACAGTTGAACAAACTGATCGACGTGTTGGCCGTAGACGACATGACCAGCGGCGACCACCTGGAGCGCGAACTGGTGCTGGTGAAGCTGCGCGTGGCGGCGGGGCGGCGCGAGGCGCTGGCGCGGCAGGTCGCGCAGGCCGGCGGGCGCGTGCTGAACGAGGCCCCCGACAGCACCATCGTCGAGCTGTGCGCCAGCGAAGCGGAGGCCACGCGCTTCATGCGCGAGGCGGCGCAGTTCGGCCCATTGCTCGAAGTGGTGCGTAGCGGCACGCTGGGCATTTCGCGGCGGGCGGGCAGGCTGGGGCTGGACGAGGCGGGTTGAGGGCGCCTGCGCGGACTACAGCGCGGAGTCGTCCGTCTCGCCGGTGCGGATGCGGATCACGCGCTCGATGTCGGTGATGAAGATTTTGCCGTCGCCGACCTTGCCGGTCCGCGCCGTCTTCAGAATCGCCTCCACCACCGGGTCGATCAAATCCTCGCGCACCGCCACTTCCACGCGGGTCTTCGGCACGAAATCCACCACGTACTCCGCGCCGCGATAAAGCTCGGTATGCCCGCGCTGGCGGCCAAAACCCTTCACTTCGGTGACGGTCATGCCCGACACGCCGATTTCCGACAGCGCGGCGCGCACGTCGTCGAGTTTGAAGGGCTTGATGATTGCAGTGAGCAGTTTCATACCGGGACTCCTAATCCTTGTCGAAGATCAAAGAACGCTTGCGGATACATTGCAGTTTTCGTGCCAT
>JAITMN010000356.1 GCA_031277355.1 Nevskiaceae bacterium
GCGTTCTCCTCGAAAATCCGCTTCTTGTCTCCCGCCGACAACGCCGAAGCATCGATGTAACGCTTCGTGTCGTCGTAGTTGAACCCGGTGGTCGGATCAACGCCGCGCACCGCGCCCACCATCTCCGAGCCGAACAGAATGTTCTCCACCGGAATCACCTTCAGCAGCAGATCGATGCCCGGCTGGTGATACACGCAGGTATCGAAAAACACATTCTTCATCACATGGGTATCGAGCGGTGGCCGCTTCATGTCCTGCGCCAGACCGCGATAGCGGCCCCAGTGATACGGCACCGCGCCGCCGCCATGCGGAATGATCAGCCGCAGCGTGGGGAAATCCTTGAACAGATCGCCCTGGATCAACTGCATGAAGGCAGTGGTGTCGGCGTTGATGTAATGCGCGCCGGTGGCATGAAAATTCGCATTGCACGAGGAGCTCACATGCACCATCGCGGGCATGTCGAGTTCCACCAGCTTCTCGTAGATCGGATACCAGAAGCGATCCGTCAGCGGCTTGCTGGTCCAATTGCCGCCCGAAGGATCGGGGTTCAGGTTCGCGCCGATGAAACCCATCTTCGCGCAGCGCTCCAATTCCTTCACGCTGCCTTCGAGCGAAGCGCCCGGCGACTGCGGCAGCATGCACACGCCGACGAAGTTCTGCGGATACAGCCCCACCACGCGCTCGATCAGGTCATTGGAAATCTGCGACCACTCCAGACTCGTGGCCTCAACGCCAATGTGATGCGCCATCGTCGATGCGCGCGGCGAGAAGACGGTGAGGTCCGAGCCGCGCTCGCGCTGCAATTTCAACTGCGCCTTTTCCAGACTGTCGCGAATCTGATCGTCGGAGATTTTCAGCGAGGCGCGCGAGGGCGTTTGCGCCGGGTCTTTCAGCGCCGCGATCTGCGCGTCGCGAAAATCGGTGAGCGCCTGTGGCGCAGTGGTGTAGTGCCCGTGACAGTCGATGATCATGCCGCTTTTCCGTCCTGTTGATGTTTGGGCCTCAAGCCCGCTGGCTTGAAGCTCCGGGCATGATACCTTGTCCGGCCATGAACACGATGACGCACGCTTTGGCGCAACGCCCTCTGGGCAGGACCGGACCTCAGGTCTCGGCGGTGGGTTTCGGCTGCATGGGCCTCGTGGGCTGGTATGGCTCGCGTAACGACGAGGAATCCCGCGCCACGCTGCTGGAGGCGGTGGATCGCGGCGTGAACCACTTCGACACCGCAGCGAGTTATCAGGTGGGCGAGAACGAGCGCTTCGTCGGCGAGATTCTGCGGCCCGTGCGCAGCCGCATCCTGCTGGCCTCCAAGTGCGGGCTGTCGCGCAGCGCCAGCGGCGCGGCGCTGGTCGATAACCGGCCGGAGACCATTCGCGCCTCGCTCGACGCCAGCCTGTCGCGGCTGGGCTTCGACACCATCGACCTGTTCTACCTGCATCGCATCGACAAAACCGTGCCCATCGAAGAATCCGTGGGCGCGCTGGCCGAACTGGTGCGCAGCGGCAAGATTCGCTTCATCGGCTTGTCCGAGTGCAGCGCCACGACGCTGCGACGCGCGGCGAAGGTGCATCCGATTGCAGCGGTGCAAACCGAATACTCGATCTGGTCGCGCGATCCGGAGCAGTCGATCCTCGCCGCCTGCCGCGAAGTGGGCGCGAGTTTCGTGGCCTACAGTCCGCTGGGCCGTGGCTTTCTGGCCGGCAATTTCCGCCGCGTCGCCGAATTGCCCGCCGGCGACAATCGCGCAAGCCACCCGCGCTTCCAGGACGCCAACGCCGCGCACAACGAAACACTGGTGGCGCTGCTGCGCGACATCGCGAGTGAGCATGGCAGCGCGGCCACCACAGCGCAGATCGCCATTGCCTGGGTGTTGTCGCGTGCGCCGGAAGTGGTGACGATTCCCGGCATGAAGACGCGCGCTCACCTGCGCGACAACCTGGCCGGCGGAGAACTGCAACTGACGGCTGCGCAATTGCAGCGTATCGACACGCTGCTCGAACAATCACCGACAGCCGGCGAGCGCCACCCGCCGTCGATGATGCAGGCCATCGACCGGGACGACTGACGCCCCGGTCGATATGCGCTTGCGCGCTACAGCAGCGATTTTTCTATCGTATCGAGATTGCGCATCGCGGGCAGCACCTGCCGCACGCTGGCGTTTGGCTCGCGCCCCTCGCGAATCGCTGCGAAGAACTCGCGGTCTTGCAGTTCGATGCCGTTCATCGACACATCGACCTTCGACACATCAATCTGCTGCTGCTTGCCGTCGAACAGATCATCGTAATAACTGATGTAGGTGCCGTTGTCGCAGATGTAGCGGAACGTGGTTCCCAGCGGCCCATCGTTGTTGAACGACAGCGACAGCGTGCACACCGCCCCGCCCCGCGCCTTCAACTGGATGGACATATCCATCGCAATCTTCAGCTCCGGATGCATCGGCCCCTGAACGCCGCGCGCAACGACCACATCGTCCTGCGTCTGATACCCGAACAGATCGACGGTGTGGCAAGCGTGGTGCCAGAGCAGATGATCGGTCCAACTGCGCGGCTTGCCCGCCGCATTCATGTTGGTGCGACGGAAGAAATACGTTTGCACATCCATTTGCAGCAGTTTCAATTCACCGGCAAG
>JAITMN010000011.1 GCA_031277355.1 Nevskiaceae bacterium
GGTGCATGGTTTCTTCAACGACGCCACGCCCGAGCGCTACAACAAGGTGACGGCTCCGCAGGCATGGAGCCGCACGATCGAGTGGTTCAATCAGTATGCGCGTGCGGCGTGATGGCGTAAGGCGCAGCTGGTTTGACCTCCGGGCGGCGCTGTCCCTTTCGTGGATGGCGCTGCTCTGGGTCGCCATGCCGGTTTTTGCTCAGAGTAATACTGCGAGCAATGTCATCGCGGCGCTGCCCGCCGGTGGCCATGTTCTGGTGATGCGTCACGCGCATGCGCCCACGGCATTGCCCACCGGCGATCAGATCGAGACGGGCAATGCCAGTGGCGAGCGGCAGTTGGATGCGGCGGGCAAGGCCGATGCGCAGGCGATTGGCGCTCAATTCAAGGCGCACGCGATAGCCATTGGAACGGTGTATTCCAGCCCCACCTTCCGCGCGCTTCAAACGGCGAGGTTGATGGGTTTTGCGCAGCCTCAGCCGCGCGATGAATTGGGCGATGGCGGCGTGAGCATGGCGGCGGCTGCCTCCGGCGATGCCGGCGCGGCGTGGTTGAAAGACAAGGCAGCCCAAGCGCCCGCGCGAGGCGAAAACGTGCTGCTGATCACGCACGGCCCCAACATCACTCGGGCATTGGGCGATCAGTTCAAGGATATCGCCGATGGCGAGATCGCGGTGTTTCGTCCCGATGGCAAGGGTGGCTTTGCGCTGGTGGGGCGCATCAAGCCGGAGGATTGGAAGTAGCGCGGCTGTTCACAGGTCAGGCCGAATGAAATGCTCGTAACGGTTGCGACATACTCATTCCCACATGAGGCTCACATTGCCAAGGGGCAGTTGGAGGCCGTCGATATCCCTGCTTTTGTCGCGGACGAGCACACCATCAATATGCAGTGGCTGTATTCCAACGCGATGGGCGGAGTTCGGCTTCAAGTTCCAGAGGAGTTTGCCGCTCAAGCCATCGAGGTTCTCAAGGAGCCGGTTGAGATGGAGCACATTCCGGATTCGGAGTTTGGTCCTGAGCCCGAGTCTGCCGTCTGTCCTCATTGTGGCGGAGAGTTGGGTGAACCTTACATGGCCGGCAGGTATCCAGCGCTCGTCGGCCTGCTTTTTTTGGGTCTTCCTCTCTGGCGAATCAAGAAGGTGCAAAAGTGCCTGTCTTGTGGGAAGACGACCAAGGCCGTTTAGTTTGACGTGAGTCTGGCGGGTGATGTGGGTGACGTCACTCTGCCATCAAACCGGCGATGAACAGCATCTGCGTCACCACGCAAGCGCTCAGCCGATCCGCGTTCGCGCGCGGTGCAGTTGATCGAGCGCATCGGTGGCGATGAGACAAAAGCCATCTGAAATCATCGCGCACTGCGCGACCCGTTCCCAGAAGTTCAGCGCAACGACAACGGCTTCATGCCACAGATCGCGCAGTTCCGGGGTGGGCAGAGGCAGGGCGTAGCGCCGTTCGATCACTTCGCCGTTGGTCGCCGGGCGAAAGGCCATCGGCAACATGTCATAGGCCGGAGCAAGCGCCAGCGGGCGCGCGTCGGTGAGGATCAGGCCCGCATTGCCCAGATGCATGTCGCTGTTGGCGATCAATGCGCCGAACCAGCCATACAGCGCAAGCCGCCGTGCATCCTCGCTGGTGAGCCATCCATCGCGTGCAAGTGTTGGCGCGAACTGCCACCAGTCGATGCGGCCATGACCGTAGCAGGCGGCATCGAGTGCAGCCAGCGAGATGAAGCCGCGACGCCCCCGTTCCGCCGTGCGATCAAAGCGGGTCGATTGCAGGAATACGCGGCCATCGGCGACAACGATTTGGTTGTGCGCCGCCGGCAAGCCGTGGTCGTTCAGCGTGAGGTTTGCAAGGTGTTCGCAATACAGCAGGTCGGCCCAGCGTTGAGCCGCCGCTGTGCCGGCGCGTTCGCTGAACTTCACGATCACCGCTCGATGGCAGCCCGCATCATCGAGGATTGCAGTGAATTTGGGCTGTTCACCGCCTGCGGAGGAACCGATGTCTTCGCCGCGAAGCGCAAGCTCGGCATGCAGCGGATAGGCGCGCTCGCGTTCGACTGATGGGATGAGGCCGCCGGTCTGCACGATCTGCCGCAACGCGCGTTGCAACGACGGTTCGCCAAGGATCAAATCGCCGGGCGCATCTTCGCCGTGAAGAAGCAGCGCAAGCACGATGTCGTCGGCCTGCCACACAGTCAGATCGGATGATGCGCCAATGCTTTCGGCCACGCGGCGTGCGAAGGCGCGGCCCAGAAAACCCTGCGGGCGCTGATCGTCGAGAAACCAGGGCAGCCCCGGAAACAGGCCGCTGCGAAACTGCCCGTGGAGAAAAGCCGGACGGGCAGCGGTGGAAGCAAACAGATAGCCGCCGTGCAGTGCATGCAGATGGCCGAGCAGTTCGGCCCGGCCCAGCGCGGTGATGCGGTACAGCGGCCATTGCGAACCGGCGCGCGCGACGGTGCGGCTCAGCGCATAGCGCGTGGCGCGCGCTTTGCCGAATCGGACTACCGAGCCGCCCGCAGCCGCCAGCAACCGCGACACGGTGGGTTGGCTGACACCCAGCGCCGCGCCAATCTCGGCGGCGCTTGCCGTGCCGTGGCGGTGCAGCAGCGAAATCAATCCGGAGAGGCGGTCTTTCAAGATTGAATTGATTTATGAATAGATAATTTATAAATTTTATATTTAAATACAAAGGGCTGTCAAAAAAACAGGGGAGACTTCTGCATGACCACCGAAGCCTACATCTGCGACGCCATCCGCACACCCATCGGGCGTTACGGCGGCGCGCTTGCCGCAGTGCGCCCCGACGATCTGGCCGCCACCACGATACGCGCGCTGATCGAGCGCAATGCGGGGCTCGACCCCGCCGCGATAGACGACGTGATTCTCGGCTGCGCCAATCAGGCCGGCGAAGACAATCGCAATGTCGCGCGCATGGCGGCGCTGCTTGCGGGGCTGCCCGAGCAGGTGAGCGGAGCCACGGTCAATCGCCTCTGCGGTTCCGGTCTTGATGCGGTGGGCACGGCGGCGCGTGCGATTCGCGCGGGCGATGCGGGCCTGGTGATTGCCGGCGGCGTCGAGAGCATGAGTCGTGCGCCGTTCGTGATGCCGAAGGCCGATGCCGCCTTCTCTCGCGCCAACACGATTTACGACACGACGATTGGATGGCGCTTCGTGAATCCGGCGATGAAAAAAGCCTATGGCGTGGATTCCATGCCGGAGACGGCAGAAAACGTCGCGGAGCAATACCACATCAGCCGCGAGGATCAGGACGCCTTTGCGCTGCGCAGTCAAACGCTCGCCGCAGCCGCTCAAGCCAATGGCCGGCTTGCCGCCGAAATCGTTGCGGTGACGGTTGC
>JAITMN010000018.1 GCA_031277355.1 Nevskiaceae bacterium
CTGCGCGCCATCGCCAAGCGCGACTATGCGCTGGCCATCAGCGACATCTTCGGCGGCAATGCCTTTCTGCCCGTGCTGTTTCTTCCGGTGGCGCTGATCAGCGGACATGCGGTTCTGCCGCTGGCCGAGCGCACGGACATTTATCTGGCCGCGCTGGGCACGCTGCTCACCTGCGTTTATCTGGCCGGGCTGCTGTTTCAGCGCCAGCGCAAGTTGTGGGGGTTGGGTGTGGATTCGATACTGGTGCTCGCTATCTATGCGGTGGGCATGGTCGGCCTGATGGCGGTGGCGTTTGCGCGATGAGCTATGATGGGCAACACCATCGAGGGGACACAAAAATGCGCTTGTCAAAAGGGCTCTTCCTCACCGCGCTGTTCTTGCCAACGCTTGCATGGAGCGCCGATGCGCAGCGGCTCGCCGACCGCACCGAAATCATGGAAGTGATGGCCAGGTACGTGTGGACGGTGGACTCACTGGACGCCGACGGCTACGTCTCGGTGTTCACCGAAGACGCCGTCATCGACTCCAACGGCAGCATCAGCAAGGGTCACGAGCAGATTCGCAAGGTCGTCACCGATATGAAGGCGCGTCAGGAAGCCAACAAGGCCGAGGGCAAACCTGTTGGCGCGCTGTACCACGTCATCAGCAATCAACACATCTCCTTCACCGGCGAAAACGAAGCCATTCACTACTCCTACTGGCAAACGATGCGACGACGCGACAATGCGATGGTCACCGGCGGCATGGGCCGCTCCGAAGATCGCCTCGTGAAACGCAATGGCAAGTGGCTGATTCAACACCGCAAGCTCACGGTCTTCACGGACTAGCAGCGCCTTCACCCCGGCTTCGTGTTCCTCATCTACAACGTTTCGAGAAAGGCAATGACATCGGCTCTTTCCTGATCATTGCTCAAACCGGGAAAGCTCATCGTCGTCCTGGGCGCCAAACGCCACGGCGCAGCCAGGTAGCGGTCGAGCAGCGCAAGCGACCAAAGCCGCTCCTGCCTGGCCAATTCCATCAGGCTGGCTGAATAGTCGAACCCCGACACCGTGCCGATGCCACGGCCAACAATGCCGGCCAGTGGCGGCCCCTGCGGCATGGTGTCGGGCACGGGTGCAATGTCATGGCAGGCCGCGCACAGTTGAAACACCTGCTTGCCACGCACCGCATCGCCGACAGCCGTCTGCGCGCGGCTTGGCGCAGACAGCACGAGCAGCAGCGCGGCAATCATCACCCGCAACAGGGATATCACGGCTGCGGCAGACGCGCCTGCTTACCTGGCTCCCGATGTTCTGATCCTCATGATCGAATCGCTTCCGGATTCGGCAAACCAAACCTCTCCGGGCCGGCCAAGAATCTGGCGCACATCCGCGCCCTTCTTCGACATGGACGTGGTGGTGAATTCTTCCGTAGCCGGATCAAACGACATGACTTGATCTGCGCCCCAATCCGACAGCCATACGATGTCGCGTTCATCGACATACACCGCATAAGCCTTCGGCGATGATCCCGGCAATTTCCATTCCTTCCAATTGCCTGTCTTCGGATCGTACAAAGCCAGCTGACCCGCATTCCATTCGGAAACGAAAATGCGGCCTTTGGAATCCGACCATACACGGCGCGCGCCCTGTTGTTGAGTGGGCAGTTCGATGCGCCTGGCTTCGCCCGTTGCGCGATCGATCTGCGCGATGTGACTCCCGGCCAGCGAAGCGTAGTACACCTCGCCCTGCGGCGTAGCCGTGATGCCGTAAGGCCCACGGCCACCGGGCGACTTCCACACCTTGACTTCGCCAACCCTGGGATCGAGCCGCCCGTAGAAGCCGCTCTGTCCGGTGAACCAGACAACGCCATCCTTGTCGAACACGGCGGTGTTGAGATTGGTATAGCCGGTATCCTCCGGCAGCTTCCACACCTTGATCTGTTCGGTTTTCGGGTCAAAGCGCACGATGGCGTTTTGTCCGCCATCGGTGAGCCACGCCGCGCCATCGGGCCCTTGAATCACGCCATGCGGCGCAGAGTTGGGCCCGAGTTTGACCTCGCGTGATTGTCCCGTGCTGGGGTCAAGAATGCCGATGGCGCCATTGCGCTGCGCGGAGTACCACACCTTGCCATCGGGCGCGGGCGCAACATCATGCGGATAGGCGCCGGAGGGAAGTTGAAATACTGTTTTGTCGAAGGGCTCCTGCTGCGCTCCGGCGGAGAAAGCAAGAAATGTGGCGACGAGACCGACAGCAAAGCCCGCTGACACGTAACGAATCTGCATGGGACTCTCCCCCGATACGCGTGAAGGTAAGGGTTCGCTACGGATAGTACATCACATGGCTCATGGCCGGCGCGAAACCGGATTACTCCAGCCGCTGCACGCGCTTGCGAAAATCACCGACATTGTCGCCACGCACACGGCGTTCGCGCGTGCCGCGAATCTCCTTGATCTTCTCCTCATCGCCGGTGACGGGCTGCGACTTGATCAGCGTTTCATGCTCGTAATCGTGCGACTTGTCGGTGTTGCGGTAGTAACGGTACAGCGCCCAATACAGCCCCACCGCGCCGGCCGGTCCGGCGGCCAGCAACCATAATGGGCCATCGCCCTCGAAAGTCATTGCATCGCCCCCAGTATCGCCAGCACCACGCCTTCGATGAACGTGCCCACCGTCAGCGCGGCGAGAATCAGTTTCCACTGCTGGATCGGCACGCTGCCCATCGTCTCGCCGGTGCGCGCATTCACCGCGATGTAGTGAACAAGCGCGCGATTGCCGCGCACCTCGCGATAGGAATACAGCCACACCGGCAGATACATCGATATCCAGCGCGTGCCATGCACTTGCAGGCCCTCCTGCTCCCAGCGCACGCCGCGATTGAAACGCCGCACCGACTCCAGCACTTCGGACCTGGCGATGGAAAGCAATTGCTGTTCCAGTTGCGGCTCCAGCGCCTGCACGTCCTGATCGCGCTTCTGCGAACTGAAGCCCGTGAGATACGAGGCATTCCACGTCACTGCGTTCTTCGTATCAAAGGGCAGGATCGTGTTGATGACGTTGTTCGTGTTCACCTGCGTGTTGAAATTGGCGCGCTCGGCGGAGGATTCCAGCGTCAGATCCTCGACGGTGAAATCCACATGGCGATTCACCCGATAGGCGTCGGCATCGTAATAGGTTACCTGTTGGCGGTTCTTGCCGAAGCCTTCGGTGCGGGTGTAGCTGCGAATCTGTATCTCGCCAACGCCGCTCACATCGGCGCTGGCATTGCCATCGACCACCATGTAAGGCAGATAAACGCCGAGCACATTCTCTGGCACGAACTCTTGCTTGAAGCGCGCCAGCGCGAACATGCGGCGCTTGTCGACGAAGGCGCGGATGCGCGCCACGGCGTCATCGCGCCTGATCCCAAAGGGCAGCACCGCATCGGGAACCGCGCCATTGGGAACCTGCTGATTCACGTCGAGATTGTGACGGCACCAGTGACAGCGCGCGCTCAAACTGTTGGCAGTATTGATCACCACCTCCGCGCCGCAGCCCTGGCATTTCAGCGTGAGCATATCGGCGGCGTTGGCGTCGATGTTCTTCGCGCCGCTGCCGATCACGGTGCCGCGCAATGACTCGGTGCCTTCACCAAGCCCATAGGCTTCCTCTGCTCGCTCCCCGGACCACTCGTAGCGACAGAACAGGCACATCAGCATCCCGGTCGCCACGCGCAGTTGCACGTCGGTGGAACCGCACTTGGGGCAGCGGTTGACGCCATCGCGCAATCCGGCGTTGGTGGTGTCGATCACCGCCGGTTGCGGCGGTGACTCCGGCGCGGACGGCGATGCCGATTCGCCCGATGCAGTGGGATTGTCTGCCGTCATCGTTGGCCCGAGACTACAGCCCGAGCAGCTTGCTCTTCAGCGAGTCGTAGTCGGCCTGCGCAATCAGCCCTGCGTCGAGCATTTGCTTGGCCTTGGTCAATCGCACCATCGGATCTTCGGCGTTGGTCTCACCGCCAGCTGCGGCGCCTGGCGCAGCGCCCGTCGCAGCACCGGCCACCGGCTGTTGCAACGCGCCTATGCCCGTTGCGCCCGCCGCGATGCCCATGCCCAATATGCCGCCGGCGCCCGCGTTTTGACCCGCCGCCTCAAACCCGGCCGCCACCGAAGCCTGCAAGTTGGAATTGCCGCGTGCGCCGCGCAGCGCGTCGGCGCGTTGCACCGTCTTCAGCAATTCGCGCGTAGCCTGATCGTATTCAATCGAGATGATCGCCGTGGCGACGATCTGCAAACCCCGCTGCGACTTCCACTGGTAGTTGCGTTCCACCGCCGCCGACAGGCTTTGCGCAAAGCCAATCGAATCCTGTTGGATCTTGCTGATGCGATTACCCTTGGCCGGGTCGTTGGTATAAAGGCTGAACGCCGGGGCCAGTGAACCGACCACTTCGTTGAACAATTGCGCGGCGGCGTCGTTGTCGATATCGGTGAAATCAAATAACGCATCCGGTTGCAGATATCTTGCCGGCACGAAATTCTTCACGAACAGGATCGGGTCGATGATCTTCAATGTGTAGGTGCCGCGAGTGATCGCGCCGACCTGCGCGTTCAGATAGGCATCGTCCCAGTAGATCTCCGACTGCGTGCCGAAGCGATTGTTGGGCAGTTCCTTCAGGCTGACGAACAGCGCCTGTTGCTGCGCGGCGGGACGGCCGCCGAACTTGAAGCGTTCCCACGACGTCTTGATCAGCGAACTGACGAGTCCATCCCC
>JAITMN010000020.1 GCA_031277355.1 Nevskiaceae bacterium
CACTTCGTACTGCATGCCGCGCAGATCGCGCACCAGCCCTGCCAGCGTTTCAACGCCCGCCGGACGCAACTGCTCGCTGCCAAAGTCGAACAGCATGTCGGCCGACAAGGTCAGCCGCAGCGGGGCAGCCGGAGGCGGCGGGGGTGGCGGCGGCGGTGCAACCGGTGGCGGGGGCGGCGATGACGATGCAACAGGCGGTGGTGGTGGTGGCGGCGGAGCCACCACCGGCGCAGGCTGCGATCCATCGCCGAACATCACGCGAATCCCCAGCGTTCCCGACACGCTCCCGCGCACGTCCTTGCGATACTTGCCCACGCCGAACAGATAGTCGGCCTCGCCATACAGATTGATGTGCTTCGTCAACGTATGGGTAAAGCCCGCGCCCGCTTCACCGAAATCATTGCCCAATTGCGTGGTGATCGGCACCGACGAATTGGCGTCGCTGAACTCGGTCACCTGCTTGCCATCAAAGCCATGCCAATAATTCGCGCGCACATACGGCTTGATCTGCCGCCCCGATTGGAACGTGTGCTCGCCCACCAGACGCAAACCCACGCGGCCGGTCAGCGATTCGGCAGCACCGAACTTCACCGTCGTGGTGCTGCGCGTCAGCGTATCGGGTATCTCAATCTCATCCACGCGAGTGCGCTGACCCACCAACTGCGCCTGCGGTTGCAGCATCCAGTGATCGCCCAGCGCAAAGCCATATCCGGCTTCCAGCGAACCCAGCACGGTGCTGCCGCCAAGCTTGGCCGACATGCCGCTGACGGACCAGCCATCGCCGCCATACCAGCCATATTGGCCCACCACGTCGAGATAAAAACCCGTGGAGGCCGAACGCTTGTAGGTCCAGTAACCGCCCAGCGCCGTCATGTCCGGATGCAGCGCGCCGACGAGGCGACGCTGCGCTCCCACGCTCGTTTGCCCGGTGACGTCGGCGCGAGTTTCCACGCGGCCCGCGTACAAACCCAGATCATGCCGCTTGCCATCGTCGGCGCGATGCTGATACAGATCGACGCCCACCTGAAAGCCCCAACTGTTGCCGTCGTTCTGCGCCAATGCCGCATCATCACGGTTGCGGCGGTTCAGATCGTTGGCGAAGACGCGGCCCCACAGACGATCATCGTTCTGCATCCGGTCCATGTCATCGCCCATGCGCTCGTGCAGCGTATCGAGCAGGCCCAGCGTGCTCTGTGCAAAAAGACTCGGCAACGCATTGGCCATTGGCACTTCGGGGCGATACTCCGACTCCGCGCCTTCATCCGGATCATCGACGCTGCGCGAACGCAGATACCAGTCCTCGCCCGCGCCGCTGGTATCGCCTTTGAACAGACGATAGCGATACGCGCCGGCATCCACCGCGTTGGGCGCATCGATCGGACCACCGATCAGCGCAAAGGCATTGGCCGTGGACGTGAAGCCATCGCCCACGTCCACCAGCATGATGCCGTTGCGCGCGGTCAGCGCGCCCGCGCCGCCCACATTGGTCACGAGGATATTGGTGTTGCCCGACACATTGCCATTGACCTGCAACAGATCGGCGGGCGAGTTGTCATCGCCCAGCGTGGCGCGCATCAGCAGCGTGCCGCCAAGGCCGCCATTGCCCACATAGTTGCCATTGACCGTCAGCGTGGTGGGATTGAAGGCGGTCTCGGAGCCGAAGTCCACCGTGCCCGCGTTGGTCAATCCGGCGATCGTTTGATTGAAACCATTGAGTTGCAGCATCGCGCCGGAGGCAACCTGATGCGATGAGGCGGCGCTGAAGGTATCGGTGTTCGTGGCCGCAAACGTGCCGGCATTGACGAAGGTCGTGCCGCTGTAGCGCAGATTCGGACCGGCAAACAACGTCCCCGCGCCAGTCTTCTCCACCTCGCCCGCGCCCGACACCGCATTGTTCAGCGTAAACCCGGCGGCGCTGTTGATCGCCAGACGGCCGTTGTCGATGACCGTGGAATTCACGCCCAGATTCTGTTCCGCGCTCACACGCAGCACCGCGCCCGATGCGATGTCCCATGCGCCGCTGAATGCCGTGTTGTTCGCCGTTGCGGTGACATTCGCGCCGCCGAGCAGATTCACGTTGCCCGCACCGGCAATGGTCTTGGAGAGATTGCCGCTTGCCGTAGCCCCGCCGATGTTCAGCACGGCGGGCAGCGCACCGTTTCCAGTCAGCGTTACCGTGCCGCTGTTGCCCAGTCCGGCCACATTATCAAGCGTGGCCGATGCGCCATTGGCGACGTTGACGTTGGCGCTCAAACCCGCGTTGCCGCCATTCACATCGAAGTCGCCGGCACTGAGGTTGATCGTGCCTGCGCCGGTGAGCGTGCCGCTGGATACCCCGCCTTCGAGCAGCGTCAATGCGCCGCCATTGATGTTCAGCGTCGAACCGCTGCTGCCAGTGAACACGCCGATGGTCTGCGTGCGCGCGTTGATGTCGGCGGCGGTTCCACTCTCCAGCAGCAACCTGCGCGTGTTGCCCATCGCGCCGTTGGCATCCAGTCGCAGCGTGCCGCTGACCACGTGCGTCTGGCCGGTGTAATCGCTCAAAGGATTCGACAGCGACACCAGGTTGCTGCCGGGCACCGCCGGATTCACCGCGTCGATGATCACATCGCCGGCGCCGATCAGCTTCGCGTTCAGATCGCGGCTCAACCCGCCGCCCGCAGGCCGCAGGATCAGCGCGTTGCCGTCCTGCTCCGAGCCCAGCAACTCCACTTGAGTGAGGCTGAAGCCCACATACAAACCATTGGCGATGATATTCGTCGGCGCCCACGGTACATCTCTGCGATACAGCACACCGGAGTTGGAAGCCACCAGACCAAAGTCATACATGCCCTTGGCCACGGCTTCGTCGTCTTGCAGGATGTCCACGACCGTATCGCCGTTGACGCTGACGGGCACGCCATTCAGACCCGCCAGCGTCAGGCCGCCGCCCGCACCGATCACAGCGCCCCTGGCCTCAACCAACAGACTCAGCGCCTGCCCGTCGTCCTGCTGCAACAACGCCACACTTTCGATCGAGCCGGTGGGTGTGTCGGGCGGCGGATCGTTCTTGAAATTCGTAACGTCGATGCGAATCTCGCCCGTGCTGGAAATGTCCAGGTCTCCGGTGGTCACGATATGATCCGTGGCCACCGTTTGCGCCGGCACATGATCGTTGAATGTCAGCGTGCCGCCGTCGATGACCAGACTCTTGATGGTCTCCACCTGCGCGGTGGGGTCGCTGAAATCGCCGACGACAATCGTGCTGTCCTGCCCTGCCCGCAGCGTCGCGTTGGTCAGCGATGCGGCATTGGCGTCGCGCAGATTGAAGGTGCCCTTGCCCATGTCGAGCAGGCCGGTGAAAGCGCTGCCGGTATTGGCCGTGAAGTTGAACGTGTTCGCCCCATCGAACATCTCCACGCGCAATCGGCCATCGACATTGGCATCGCCATCGCCCAGCGCATTGTCGAAATCAAAATTGCTCACGGCGTTGTCCGTGGCGATCAGCAATGTGCCGGGGCCGTCGATATCCACC
>JAITMN010000071.1 GCA_031277355.1 Nevskiaceae bacterium
GATCACCAACGGTGCAGCGCTGGGCGATTGCGTGATCGACAGCATTGGCTTGGCGGCGAAGTTCCCCGCACCGGCGGCGGCCTGAGCGCATCTTCCATGAGCAACGCAGCCTCCAATCCGGCTATTGGCGCTTCGGCGAAAATCCCCGCCATCGTGCTGGGCGGCACCGGCTATGTGGCCGGCGAATTGCTGCGGCTGATCGCCGGTCACCCTCATCTGCAACTGGCCGGAATTCTGTCGGACAGTCAGCCCGGCGAATCGGTGGCAAAGGCTTTTGGTCATCTGGCTGCTGTGTATCCCGATGTGAAATTTTCTTCCATCGAAGATATCGAACAACTGGTGGCAACGCTGCCGCGCACCGCCATACTCTGCGCCGCGCCGCATGGCGCTTCGGCGGCATTGATCGACCGGATTCTTGCCAGGGCTGAAGCGGCGGGCACGAAGCCCAGTCTTGTCGATATCTCCGCCGACTATCGCTTCACCACCAACGAAGCGTATGCAGCGGTGTACAAACACGCGCACGGCGCACCGCATCGGCTGAGCCAGTTCACCTGCGCGGTGCCCGAACATCTGGCCGCATCGCCCACGCCGCATGTGGCGCATCCGGGCTGCTTCGCCACGTCGATACTGCTGGCGGTCACGCCGCTGCTGAAGCTCGGCATCGCAACGCCGCAGTTCTTCGTCAGCGGCATCACCGGCAGCACCGGCTCGGGCCGCAAGCCGGTGGAAGGCACGCATCACCCGCTGCGTAACAGCGATGTGTACGCCTACAACCCGCTGGGTCATCGCCATGCGCCGGAAATCGTTGCCTGCGCGAAGGCAGTGACGGGCATTGAAGCCAAACTTGCCTTCGTGCCCCACTCCGGGCCATTCGCACGCGGCATCCACGCCACGATTCAGGCGCAACTGGCAAAGCCCGCCACGCAGGCTGAATTGCTCGATGCGCTCACGAAGTTCTACGCGCACTCGCCCTTCGTATCGGTAAGCGCTCAACCGCCGCGCGTGAAAGACGTGGCGGGTAGCAACTACGCGCGCTTGTCCGTGTTCACCGATGGCAACACCGTGGCGGTGACGAGCGTGCTCGACAATCTGAACAAGGGCGCTGCGGGCGGCGCGATGCAATGGATGAATCGCCTGCTGGGATTGCCCGAAACCGCAGGTCTCACGGCTCCGGCTGCCGGCTGGACTTGACCCCCCAACACAGACACACAACGATGAACACCGCACACGCACAGGTTTTCGATCATCAGTCCGCGCACGACGCGCACGATCCGCTGGCGCCGGTCTTCGCGCAGTATCCGCTCGATGTGGTGCGCGCCGAAGGCGTCTGGCTGTATGCCGCAAATGGCCGCCGCGTGCTTGATCTGTACGGCGGACATGCGGTGGCAGCGCTGGGCTACGATCACCCCGCGTGGACGAAGGCGCTGACCGCGCAGGCTCATGCGGTGAACTTCCAGAGCAACGCCGTGCCGATGGACGTGCGCACGCGCGCCGCGCAAAAGCTGATCGCATTCTCGAAGCTGCCGGTGCAAAGCGTGTTCTTCGTCAATAGCGGCGCGGAGGCAAATGAAAACGCGCTGAAGATGGCCTTCACGCTGAACCCCGGTCGCACCGAAGTGGTCGCGCTGGAACAAAGCTTTCATGGCCGCACCGCCGGCGCAGGCGCGTTGACCTGGGGCGCGGCGACAAAGTGGTATGGCTTCCCGCGCACGCCGTTCGATGTAACCTTCCTGCCCCGGCGCGATGAATCCGCGTTGGCGCGAATCACGGAAAAAACCGCTGCGGTGTTCGTCGAACCGATACAGGGCGTGGGCGGCGCGTTTGATCTGGGCGCGGCGTATCTGAAGGCGCTGCGCAAACGCTGCGACGAAACCGGCGCGGTGCTGGTGTTCGACGAAGTGCAATGCGGCTTCGGTCGCTGCGGTGAGCCGTTCGCGGCAGTGCTCTACGACGTGCTGCCCGACATGATCACGTCGGCCAAGGCATTGGGCAATGGCTTCCCCTGCTCTGCGCTGCTGATGATGAAAAAAGCCGCCGATGCGGTGAAGCTCGATTCGCTGGGCACCACCTTCGGCGGCGGCCCGATGGCTGCCGCCGCCATCGAAGCCTGCATCGACGCCATCGACAGCGAACAACTGCTTGCCAATGTGCGGCAAGTCAGCGCGTACATCCGCAACACCTGCGTGGTCGGTCCGATCATCGGCACGCAGGGCGAAGGCTTCCTCACCGGGCTGATCTCGAACAAACCCGCCAAGGACCTGCAAAAGGCGCTGCTCGAACAACACGACATTCTCACCGGCACCAGCGGCGACCCGAATGTGCTGCGGCTGTTGCCACCGTTCATCCTGAGGCAGACGCACGTCGATCTGTTGGCTGCGGCGTTGAAGCGCCTGAGCTGAACAACCGACTTGCCGACACCAGAGGCTTCCCGACCATGAAACGCTTCATTGACCTCGCAGACTTCGAACCCGCCGCCGTGCGCGATCTGATCGCGCTGGCGCAGAAACTCGAACGCGAGCCCGAACCACAGGCGCTTGCCGGCAAGGTGCTGGGCCTGCTGTTCATGAACCCTTCGCTGCGCACACTGGCTTCATTTCAGGCGGGCATGGCGCGGCTGGGCGGCAGTTCCTTCGTCATCACGCCGGGTCAGGGCACCTGGAATCTGGAATCGCGGCAAGGCGTGATGATGGATGGCGACCGCGCCGAACATGTGCGCGAAGGCATCCCGGTGCTTGCCTCCTATTCCGATGCGCTGGGCATTCGCTCCTTCGCCGAAGGCAAGGATTTGAATGCTGATTTGGCCGAGACGGGTTTCCGCGCCATGGCCGAACTGGTGGACAAGCCGCTGATCAACATGGAATCGGCGATGAACCATCCGTGTCAGGCTTTGGCCGACTGGAAAACGATGGACGAACTGGGCGTGCCCGATCACGGCAAGTTCGTGCTGTCGTGGGTGTATCACCCGCGTGCGTTGCCGCTGGCCGTGCCTGCTGCGGCGATGACGATGGCCGCACAGCGCGGCATGGAAGTGGTGGTGCTGCGGCCCGAAGGTTATGAAGTGCCCGCACCGCTTGCAGACAAGACGCGAGCGCTGGCGAAAACTTCCGGCGGCTCGTTCACTGAAACCAGCGACCGTGCTTCGGCATTGAAAGGCGCGCGCGTGCTCTACGCAAAAGAGTGGGGTTCCACGCGCCACTACGGCGATGCGCGCGCCGAAGCCGAACTGCGCAAGCCGCTGTCCGAATGGCGCGTCGAAGAGCCCTGGTTCCAGAGCGCCGATCCGCGCTGTCACTTCATGCACTGCCTGCCGGTGCGACGCAATGTGGCCGTTGCCGATGCGCTACTCGACGGACCACGCAGCGTCGTCGTGCGCGAAGCCTACAATCGCATGCCGGCGCAGATGGCCGTGCTGCACCGGATGCTGGCCCGCTGACGCGGCTGTCGCATTGTTTGTAACCATCTCTTAAACACTCAACCTCAAAGGTCGATCACCACCGCCATGATCACGCTCAGTTCCGACAAAACCGCCGCGATCCGCGCACTGCGCGGCGCCGCTCCCTACATTCGGCTGTTCAAGGGCAAGACCTTCGTCGTGAAGGCCGGCGGCGCGGTATTCGGCGATCAGCGAGCCACGCGCGCACTGATCGAACAGATCGCGATCCTGCACTACCTGGGCATCCGCGTCGTGCTGGTGCACGGCGGCGGCCCGCAGCTCACGCAAGTCACCGAAGCCATGGGCGTACCCACGCGCATGGTGCAGGGCCGCCGCGTCACCGATGAGCGCGCGATCGACGCCACGTCGATGGTGCTCAACGGCCTGATCAACACGAAGCTGCTGGCGATCTGCCGCGAGTTGGAGATCGAAGCCGTTGGCGTCTCGGGCGTTGCCGCCGGATTGATCCGCGCGCATCGGCGCGAACCGATACAGGTGGAAGGGCAGACCGTGGACTATGGCTTCGTCGGCGACATCGATCTGGTCGATGACTCCGTGTTGAAGAAGCTGCTCGACAACGGCCTGATGCCGGTGGTCAGCCCGCTGGCCGCCGACGACAAGGGCACGCTGCTGAACATCAACGCCGATACCGTGGCCGCGTCGATTGGCGCGGCGTTGGGTGCAGAGAAGTTGATCCTGTGCACCGGCGCACCCGGCATCCTTGAAAACGTCGCCGATCCGGGTTCGGTGATTTCCTTCACCGATCTGAAAGGTCTGGAACGGCTGCGTCAGACTGGCGCCATCAAGGACGGCATGCTGCCCAAGGCCAAGGCCATCGAGGAAGCGCTTCGCGGCGGCGTGCGTCGCGTGCATGTGATCTCTTACGATGCGCCGGACAGCATCCTCACCGAAGTGTTCACCAATGAAGGCATGGGCACGCTGATCGTCAACGATGTCAACGCACTGACGCCCGCCGAGAAGATCATCGCCTGAGGGAAACACGATGAGCAGACTGTGGGACAAGGGCGCGCCACTTGATGACAAAGTGCTGGCGTTCACCGCCGGCGAAGACCATGCGCTCGATGAGCGTCTGGTGCGCTACGACGTGGACGCCTCCATCGCTCACGCGCGGATGCTGAACGCACGCGGTCTGCTGTCGAGCGAAGACTTCAGCGCCATCGAACAGGGCCTGCGCGACATCGGCGCGGCGCATGAGCGCGGTG
>JAITMN010000076.1 GCA_031277355.1 Nevskiaceae bacterium
CCCGAATCGAATGTGCGGCGTTTCATCGCCATACAACGGGAGATGTTTGGTTGAGCACGGCAGCGGAGCCTGTGGCGTGAGTGAATCGCTGTCGGCGCTGCTGGCCCGTCACGGCAGACCTGCGCCGCGCTATACCTGCTATCCCAGCGTGGCGCAGTGGGAATCAACGCCCACGCCGCAGCAGTGGATCGCCGATCTGGATGCGGCGCTGAACGCGGCAACAGGTCGCGGTCTGTCGGTGTATGTACACATCCCGTTCTGCGCATCGCTGTGCACGTTCTGCGGTTGTCATCTGCGCGTGGTGCGCAATCACGCGCTGGCGCGTCCGTATGTGGATACGCTGCTGGCCGAACATGCGCTGTATCGGCATCATCTTGCGCGCAGCCAGTTGCCGATAGGTGAATTGCATCTGGGCGGTGGCACGCCCACGTTTCTGCCGCCGGAAGAACTGGACCGTCTGCTCGATGGCCTGCTGCGCCACGCGCATGTGCGCGCCGACGCCAATCTTGCGGTGGAATCAGACCCGCGTTCGGTGACCAAAGCGCACCTTGCCGTGCTGCGCCATCATGGATTCAACCGCATCAGCTACGGCGTGCAGGACATGGACCCGCGCGTGCAAGACATCGTGAACCGGCCACTGTCGCAGCAACGCCTGCAACAGGCGGTGAGCGAAGCGCGCGAGGCGGGCTTTGCCTGCATTGCGTTTGATCTGATCCACGGATTGCCACTGCAAACGCCCGACAGTCTGCAATTGACGATGGATGTGGTGGAGCATCTGCGCCCGGAGCGCATCGCTTTTTATCCCTATGCGCATGTACCGTGGATCAAGCCGGGCCAGCGCCGCTACACCGAAGCGGATTTGCCCGAAGGCGATGATCGCCGACAGTTGTATCTGGCCGGGCGCGCACGGCTCACCGATGCAGGCTATGTGGATATCGGTGTGGATCAATACGCATTGCCGCACGACAGCCTTGCCCGTGCGCTGCGCGAGGAGCATCTGCATCGCAATCTGATGGGCTTTACTTCAGTGACCACCGACGCGCTGCTGGGTCTTGGCGTGTCGGCCATCGGTGATACCGTGGCGAGCCTGGCGCAGAACGACAAGAACCAGCCGCGCTACGAAGCGCGCGTGGCGGCGGGCGAACTGCCGCTGCAACGCGGGCATGTGCTCGACGCTGCCGATCGCGCGATTCGCGGTCATTTGCAGCAGTTGTTGAACCACTGCCAAACACAGTGGTTGAATGATGAAAATATCACACCCTGGCGTTCGGCCATCGAAGGCCGGCTGATGCCGCTGGCCGACGACGGTCTGGTCGTCATCACGCGCGAAGGCGTGGTTGTAACGCCACAGGGCCGTCCGTTCCTGCGCAATGTCTGCGCGGCTTTCGACTTGCGATTACATGGCAATCATTGTAATAAAATGCAAGTCGACCCCGTCTAACGCCTTGGAACAATGCACGAATCACAGGATTTTTCTCACTCGCCAACGCGCATCTTCGGCGCCTTCGCCATAGCCCTGCTCACCGCCATGCTGGTGGCGGCGGTGTTGAGCCCTCCCGTGCAGTGGTTGCTGCACGCCATATGGGGCACGCACGAAAGACTGCAACTGCACCGGATATTCAACCGCATCGTTGAGCTGTTTGCGCTGGCGCTGCTCGGTTGGCTGATGGCGCGGCTGGGATTGTTCCGGCGCGGCATACTCGGTTTCGAACGTCCGTGGACACTGTTCGCGCGGCGTGTAGGCATCGGTTTGTTGGTGGGCATCACACTGATGACGCTGGCGGCGATTCCCTTGTTCGCGCTCGACTTGCGCACCTGGAATCCCTCGCGCATGCCCGAAGGAACCCTGGCGCTGCTGTTTTTTGCGCTCAAGAGCATCCGCATTGGTCTTGTCATCGCGCTGGTGGAAGAAACGCTGTTCCGTGGCGGCATGCAAGGCGCGCTGGAACAACAGGGCGCGCGACGCGCAGCGTTGTTCGCCATCGCTGCGCTATACGCCGCCGTACACTTTTTCGGCGAGACGACAGTAGTCCCCGACGATCAGGTGACGCCGCTGAGCGGCTTTGTCGTCCTGTCGGGGTTCTTCTCGCTGCTGCGTGATCCGCCGCACATCTGGGACGCCTTCATCGCTCTTTACGCCGTGGGTGTACTGCTTGGGCTGGCGCGCCGCCGAACCGGCGGCATCGCCACCTGCATCGGACTGCACGCAGGCTTCGTCGCCGTGATCACGATGCTGCGCCGAATCTCGATAGCCACGCCCGACGAGCGCTGGGGATTTTTGGTCGGCGAATTCGACGGTCTGCTGGGCCTTTGGATCGCGGCGTTCGCTGGAGGTATATTCGTGCTGATCTGGTGGGCGGGGCGCGCGGGGCGCAAAACGCAGACGGCGGTGAATCAACCGCCCGAGGCAAGAAACTCCAATCGCTCACGCAGATCGGACGGGGCGAAGAACACGAAGGCATTGCCCTGCTGAGTTCGTTGCAGAAACCCCTGCTTTTCCAGCGATAGCAGGTCTGTGCGCGCGGTTTCATAGGTCACGCCATGCGAACGCCGGTGCGCATCTATCCGATAGCCCTCGTCGGC